>CALGTT010000106.1 GCA_937901485.1 uncultured Ruminococcus sp. | reverse complement strand
GATGCCACGTGAAAAAATGCAGCAGATGATGCAGCACTCATTGACAGCATCAACCAGAACTATGGACTTGAAATTGTGTAAGCATCAAATCCCCCGCACCTACCCTCCATGCGTCTAAAGCAGTATAATAAACTCCAAGCAACTCCATGAACCAACTTGAACAAATCAAAACAGTCCATGGAGCAAATTGAAGTCAATTGGACACAGGAGGAATCAGCATGGAATCAAAAACAACAGCCATCAGAGCGATCAAGCAGGAAATACGCCTGCAGGAATGGTCAGCCCAGATCAAGTCACAGCAAACAAGCGGAATGACCGTCCGCCAATGGTGTGTCGAGAACGGAATCAAGCCCAGCACATATTACTACCACCTGCGGCTTCTTCGGGAGCAGTGCATCGAAAAAACACCTGCCATCGTGCCATTGACAGTACCGCAAACCAGCTCAGCTATCCATATCGAAAAGAACGGATTGCAAATCTCTCTGCCAGCCGATGTAAATCCCGAAACGCTGCTAGCTCTGGCGCGGGAATTATGCTGAGGGATCTGACCGCCGGAACGCAAGTGTATCTGGTGACAGGCTATACCGACCTGCGGCGATCCATTGACGGACTTGCCGAAATTGTCGAGGGTCAGCTGCATCTTGATCCATTCAGCAAAGCACTGTTCCTGTTCTGCGGCAGACGGCGTGACCGTATCAAAGGCCTGCTCTGGGAGGGTGACGGCTTTCTGCTTTTGTACAAGCGATTGGATAATGGAAATTTCCAGTGGCCACGCAATGAAACAGAGGCAAAACTGCTTACATCACAGCAGACAAGATGGCTGCTGGAAGGTTTGATGATCGAACAACCAAAAGCGATCAAAGATGGAAAACCGGGTGCGATGTATTAACAGAAACGCAAGGAAAATTTGTCTGTTTTCCTTGCTTTTTTGCTCGTTTTATGGTATAATGAATGTATCACAAAACGAACGGAGGATGCGGTATGTCTGAGCAGGATATTGAAAAATTGGTTGCAAATCATGCTGCACTCCAAAATGAAAATGCAGTCCTGAAAGAAGAACTTGCCGAATTGCAGCAGCAAATGGCATGGCTGAAAAAGCAGATGTTCGGCCGTAAAACCGAACAGACCTCTGCCATCATGGACGGCGGTACACAGCTTTCCCTGTTTGGAGATGCACAGCCGGAATCTGCACCTGTGCAGACAGAAACCGTCACCGTTCCGGAGCACAAACGCAAGAAAAAGCGTACTCATGATGACTGGATGAGCGAGCTGCCGATTGAAGAAATTGAGTATCGGGAGGAGCATCCGGTCTGCGAAAACTGCGGCTCTGAAATGAAAGAAATCGGCAAAGAAACACATGACGAGCTGGTCTATACGCCTGCAAAATTCCATATCCGCAGACATATTGTGTATGCCTACAAATGTCCGGACTGCGGTGAAAACCCGGAGAATGACGCAAATTATGCAGACGACATTGAGCCTTGCAATATCCGCCGTGCGGAGCATCCCAAGCCCATGATCCCAGGCAGTTTCTGTTCTCCGGAACTGCTTGCACATATCGTGTATGAAAAATATGCGAAGGCTGTACCGCTGCATCGGCAGGAAAAGGATTTCAAGTCCAAGCATGTGCCTCTTATGAAAGCGACGATGTCCAACTGGGTGGGAAAAGCTGCACAGGACTGGTGTCTGCCGATCGTTGAGAAAATGCGTGAGCTGCTGCTCGCCGGAGAAGTGATTCATGCGGATGAAACGAGAATTCAGGTGCTGCACGAGGAAGGCAGGAAAGCAACTTCCGAATCGAAGATGTGGGTATACTGCAACGGGAAGATGAATGACCGCAGTATCGTAATTTTCGATTACAAGCCAACCAGAAAGGGCGAACATGCGAAGAATTTTCTCAGTGGATTTTCGGGATATCTGGTGCGGGACGGATACAGCGGCTATCATGCGGTGACGGATGTGAAGCACTGCGGCTGCTGGGCACATGCAAGGCGGTATTTTGTGAATGCAATGCCGTCGGACAAGGCTCTGCAAAGCACATCACTTGCGGCGAAAGCAGTGGAATACTGCAACCGGATTTATCATGAGGAAGGTCTGCTGAAGGAGCTTTCGGCGGAGGAACGATATGAACAGCGTTTAGCGAAGGTGAAGCCTTTGCTGGACGAGTTTTTTGCGTGGCTGGAGAGTTTGCAGGTCAGCGGCAAGAGCAAGCTGTCGGAGGCGGAGCGATTTTTGACGGAGCTTTTCTCGAAGCCGGCTGGGACGATTTTGTTGCCTTTTGATACATAATACACATTCAGGCTCACCGCCAGTAAAACGGTGAGCCTGTTCTTTTGTAATTGGACGTCAATTATTTGACGGGTACAATCAAAATTACCTCGGCTGTCATACGCCCGTAGTAATATCATTCAGCGGTAGAAAAAAGACTGTGGAATACACAGCCTTTTTCTCATTTCATGTAAAGCTTATGTCCAAATGGGACGGAGCATACTGTCATTTACCGTAATGTTCTGTACCAAAGAGAACTTGATCAAAGAAATCTCTCGTGGTATCTTCGCCAAGTTGCTCCTT
>CALGTT010000105.1 GCA_937901485.1 uncultured Ruminococcus sp. | reverse complement strand
CTGCGCAAGCAACAGTTGCACCAACCATCGGGTTGTTGCCCATACCGATCAGACCCATCATTTCAACGTGAGCCGGAACAGAAGAAGAACCTGCGAACTGTGCATCAGAGTGCATACGACCCATTGTATCGGTCATACCGTAGGAAGCAGGGCCTGCTGCCATGTTGTCCGGGTGCAGGGTACGGCCTGTACCGCCGCCGGATGCAACAGAGAAGTAGTTCTTACCTGCATCATTGCATTCCTTCTTGTAGGTACCTGCAACAGGGTGCTGGAAGCGGGTCGGGTTGGTGGAGTTACCGGTGATAGAAACGTCACCCTTTTCCTTCCACATGATTGCAACGCCTTCACGGACATCGTTTGCACCATAGCAGTTTACCTTGGAACGAAGACCATCGGAATATGCCTTACGGAATACTTCCTTTACTTCGCCGGTGTAGTAATCCATCTCGGTCTCAACATAGGTAAATCCGTTGATGCGAGCGATGATCTGTGCAGCATCCTTGCCCAGACCGTTGAGGATAACACGAAGCGGCTTCTGACGAACCTTATTTGCCTTTTCAGCAATACCGATTGCGCCCTCAGCAGCAGCGAAAGATTCGTGACCTGCGAGGAAAGCGAAACATTCGGTTTCTTCTTCCAGCAGCATCTTGCCGAGGTTACCGTGGCCCAGTCCAACCTTTCTCTGGTCAGCAACAGAACCCGGAATGCAGAATGCCTGGAGACCTTCACCGATTGCAGCTGCTGCATCAGCAGCCTTCTTGCAGCCCTTCTTGATTGCGATTGCACAGCCTACGGTGTAAGCCCACTTTGCGTTCTCGAAGCAGATCGGCTGAATGCCTTCGGTAATCTTATACGGGTCAAAGCCCTTTTCCTTGCAGATATCTGCACACTCCTCGATGGTGTTGATACCATACTGATTCAGAACAGCGAGAATCTGCTTTTCTCTTCTCTCATAAGACTCAAACAATGCCATTATACAAATCCTCCTTATTCTTTTCTGGGATCAACGAGCTTGACTGCATCAGCAACACGGCCATACTGACCCTGTGCCTTCTCAAAAGCGGTGTTTGCATCGTCGCCTGCTTTGATGAAGTCCATCATCTTACCGAAGTTTACGAACTTGTAGCCGATGATCTCATTATCTTCGTTCAGTGCGAGCTTTGTAACATAGCCGTCAGTCATTTCGAGATAACGCGGGCCCTTTGCCAGTGTACCGTACATGGTACCAACCTGGGAACGCAGACCCTTACCGAGGTCCTCCAGACCTGCACCAACGACCAGACCGCCCTCGGAGAATGCACTCTGGGAACGACCGTATACGATCTGCAGGAACAGCTCTCTCATAGCGGTGTTGATCGCATCGCATACGAGGTCAGTGTTCAGAGCTTCCAGAACAGTTCTGCCGGGCAGGATCTCGAATGCCATAGCAGCGGAATGAGTCATACCGGAGCAGCCGATTGTTTCAACCAGAGCTTCCTGAATGATACCTTCCTTCACGTTCAGTGTCAGCTTGCAGGTACCCTGCTGCGGAGCACACCAGCCAATACCGTGTGTAAAGCCGGAAATGTCCTTGATCTCCTTAGCCTTGACCCACTTTGCTTCCTCCGGAATCGGAGCAGCACCGTGTGCAACGCCTTGTGCGATCGGGCACATTGTTTCAACTTCGTGAGAATAAATCATGAAAATAACTCCTTTCAGATAAGGCTTGTTATGCCTGTGATCCGGCACTGCTTTCGCAATGCCTGCCAGCATACAGTATCATTATACATGATTTTTGTGAATAAATCAAGGGGGGAACTGATATTTTTTTACTTTTTTTACATTTTTTCAGTTTGATATTATATTTTTCGGCAAATGTGACATAGCAGCATTATCATCAGCCGGAATAACGCCCTCCAGCTCCAGCCGCAGTCCCAGCAGCATCCGCAGCCATTCCGGCTCGGTCTCCATCTTTTTCTGTAACTGCACAAGCCGCCGTTTTCCCGTCCGCTTGTCCCAGTATGCAAACAGCCGCACGAGTGCATTCTCACTCACAAGGCTCTCTGCAATGCTTTGATTGTCATAGATGTGGAATGCATCATAGAATTGGTACAAATCAAAGCATCCGTCCGCAATGACCGTGTGCCACAGAGCATCCATCAATTCTTCCTCCGGCACAGTCTTTCGCAGTTCATAGAAGCGGCTGTAATAATCCGGATAATGTTCGAAATAGCTGGTCTTGAAGATTTCCTCCCCATCGAACAGGATCGCTGCCCGACCTGCATCATCATGTGCATCGTGGTAGCGTGTCATAAAATAGCGGATATGCCCTTTCAGGCAGTCGCAGAGATTTTCCTGTTCGAGTTTTTTCCGCATGGCACTGAATGAAACCGGCATACGTCACCTCACGGCAGAATGCACATGCTGTCCCCGAAACTAAAAAATCTGTACTTCTCCTCGACAGCGATCTTGTACGCATTCATCGTATTTTCATACCCCATGAACGCCGACACCAGCATGATGAGCGTGCTTTCCGGCAGATGGAAATTCGTGATGAGTCCGTCGATCACCCTGAATTCATATCCCGGATAGATGAAAATATCCGTGTCGCCCTCGCATTCGGTGAGCGTGTCACCGCATCGCTGTGCGGCACTTTCAAGCGTTCTCGTGGAGGTCGTTCCCACGGAAATAACGCGTCCGCCGTTTGCCTTGGTTTCGTTGATCAGGTCGGCAGTCTCCTTGGGTAACACAAAATGCTCCGTGTGCATATGATGATTCAGGATATCATCCTCCTTGACCGGACGGAATGTGCCCAGTCCCACATGGAGCGTCACATAGGCGATCTTTACGCCCAGCGCGCGGATCTCATCCAGCATTTCTTTCGTGAAATGCAGTCCGGCAGTCGGCGCGGCGGCAGAGCCAAGCTCACGGGAATACACTGTCTGGTAGCGTTCCTTGTCCTGCAATTGTTCTGTAATGTAGGGCGGCAGGGGCATCTGTCCGACATCATCAAGAGCGGTGTAGAAATTTCCCTCGCATTCAAACTGCACGATGCGGTTGCCGTCCTCTTTTACTTCGAGGATTTCCGCACGGAGTCTGCCGCCGCCGAACGAAAATCTTGCACCGGGCTTGCATTTCTTACCCGGACGGCAGATGATCTCCCAGACCTTGTCGCCGTGCTGGGAGAGGAGCAGGAATTCCACAAAGCTGCCCGTGCCCTCCTTTTCGCCGTACAGACGGGCAGGGAGCACGCGGGAATCATTGAGCACGAGCAGATCTCCGGCACGCAGGGAGGAGGGAAGGTCGTAGAAATGGCGGTGGTCACACGCGCCGGTATTGCGGTCAACGCAGAGCATACGGGAGGAATTGCGCGGCTCGACCGGATGCTGTGCGATCAGTTCTTCGGGAAGATCGTAGTAAAAATCAGATTTTTTCATGGTAACTCCTTTTTTTTTCAAAATATTCTTGACAAACGCGTCGAGAAATGCTATCATATATACAGGATAGAGGCGCGGCAGCGATGAGTAGCAGACAGGAGGAAGCTCGTTCCGATGATTTTCTGCAAAAGGCAATGCCGCCGAAGATGACGGGCGTGAGCAGTCCGGCTTCTGGTGTTGCATTGAACAAGTGCCGCACTGTCATCATGCGTGATGGAGAGCTATCGGTGAACACACCCGTATTTCTATTATAACGCATGATGAACCGGTTTTCAACCGGTTTTTTCAATATCTTCAAAAAAATTTTTTGAATGGTTACCATTCAGAGCAAAGGAGTATGTTTTATGAAACAGTACAATGTAGGTATTCTCGGTGCAACAGGTATGGTAGGTCAGCGTTTCGCAACCCTGCTGGAGAACCATCCGTGGTTCAATGTCAAGGTGCTCGCAGCATCCCCCAGAAGCGCAGGCAAGACCTATGCGGAAGCAGTCGGCAATCGCTGGGCAATGACCACACCCATGCCGGAGAGCATGAAGAACATGATCATCCGTGACCTCAACACCGATATCGAGGCAATTGCCGCAGAAGTGGATTTCGTATTCTGCGCAGTGGATATGAAGAAGGATGAGATCAAGGCTCTGGAAGAAGCATATGCAAAGGCAGAGTGCCCCGTTGTATCCAACAACTCCGCACATCGTTTCACACCCGATGTTCCGATGGTAGTGCCGGAGATCAACCCTGAGCACATCGAGATCATCAAGTCCCAGAGAGAGCGTCTTGGC
>CALGTT010000104.1 GCA_937901485.1 uncultured Ruminococcus sp. | reverse complement strand
CCGATGAATGCTTTGAGCGTTCCTTCATGCTCTGTATCACAATGCTGGATCACTTCCATAAAAACATCCATCACACATTCTTCTACATCTTCCCTGCTGCCCGAATTCTGCAAAACATGCTGAACAACAGCATAGACATAGTTGAAGTAGGTATCGAACAGTGCACGATACCCCTGCTCCGGTGACTGCCGAAGCAAATCGCGAAGTTCAGCATCCGTCATAGCATCCCCCTCTTTTGATTTTGATAAGCTGCCATGCATGTTGGCTTTCCCCTATACATACGGAGCGTTCTGATAAAGTGTAACATATTTTTGTGAGAATTCTATGATGATGATTTTCAAAAAACACTGGAAATTCCCTTTGGGATGTGGTATAATAGAGAATGAATCAGTATGCAAGGAGGATTTCTGATGAAATTGCTTGTCATAGACGGAAACAGTATCGTCAACCGTGCGTATTATGGTGTCCGCGCACTTTCCAACAAAAACGGCGTGTTCACCAATGCGCTGTTTGGCTTTATCAATATGTACCTGAAGGAAACCGCCGAGATCAAACCCGATGCCGTAGCGGTGGCGTTCGATCTGAAAAGCCCCACATTCCGCCATAAAGAAGTTGCGACCTACAAGGCAAACCGCAAGGGGATGCCGGAGGAGCTTGCCATGCAGATGCCCTACCTCAAGGACATTCTCGCGGCAATGGGCATTGCCTGCCTGTCCTGCGAGGGCTTTGAGGCGGACGATATCCTCGGCACGCTCGCCAAGGCTTGTCAGGCACAGGGGCACGACTGCGTGGTCATGACGGGCGACCGCGACAGTCTACAGCTCATCGACACGAATATCATGGTGCATCTGGCGACAAACCGTGAGAATATCCCCTACACTGCGGAGAAATTCCGCGAGGATTACGGCTTTGAACCGATCTCGCTGATCGACCTCAAGGCTCTCATGGGCGACACGTCCGACAATATTTCCGGCATCAAGGGCATTGGCGAAAAGACGGCATCCGCCCTGATCCAGGCGTGGAACAGCATCGAAAACATGTACGACCATATCGAAGAAGTGCAGGCAACGCCGCGCATCAAGCAAAAGCTGCTCGACGGCAGGGCGGATGCGGAGCAGAGCAAGTGGCTTGCGACCATCCGCACGGACGCGCCGATTTCCACGGATTTGAGCGATTATCTGCCCAAGCCGCAGAAAACGGACGACCTGCGCAGAATCCTCACGGAACTGGAGATGTACAAGATCCTTGACCGCTTCGGGCTTGCGCCGCTTGGCAGCGGTGAGCCGGATGCCGTCCGTGCAGAGCCGCAGGAAGCTCCCACGCTGTCGGAAGTGCCCTATTCTGCGGAGAAAATGGATGCGATCCCCGAACCCATCCCCTACCTGCTCCGGGACGGCGCGCTGATCGTCTGCAATGGCACGGAGATCTGTAAAACAGAGAATGAAACCGAAATTCTGGCATTTCTCAGATCCGACAAGCAGAAAGCAACGGATGATGCCAAGGCGCATTATCACTATGCATTTGCACGCGGCGCAAAGCTGAACGGCATCGTTTTCGATGCAGCAGTGTGCGGCTATCTGCTCAATCCTTCCGCAACGGACTACAGCACGGCGGCTCTCTGTGCACAACTCGGTGTCCCCTATTTTGAGGAGCTTGCGGAGCTGGCAGATGTGCAGGCACTCCGCGCCGCTGCGGAAAAGGGTATCGCACAGCTCACAGACGACGGGATGCTCCCCCTCTGGACGGACATTGAACTGCCGCTGACGCGTGTGCTTGCCTCGATGGAGCACGCGGGCGTGCTGGTCGATCAAGAGGGCATCCGCGCATTCGGCGAGGGGCTTTCCGGCAAGATCACGGAGCTGGAACAGCAGATCTATGACTATGCCGGAGAGAAATTCAACATTTCGTCACCGAAGCAGCTCGGTGTGATCCTCTTTGAAAAACTCGGACTTCCGGCGAAGAAAAAGACGAAAAGCGGCTATTCTACGAATGCGGAGGTACTTGAAGAGCTGCTCCCGAAGCATCCGGTCATCGGGGCGATCCTCGAATACCGCCAGTACACCAAGCTTCTCTCGACCTATGTGGACGGTCTGCTGAAAACGGTGGCAGAGGACGGACGTATCCACACGAAGTACAAGCAGACGGAAACGCGGACGGGACGCATTTCGTCCATTGAACCGAATCTGCAAAACATTCCGGTGCGCACGGAGCTTGGACGGAACATGCGGAAATTCTTCAAGGCATCCGAGGGCTGCGTCCTGCTCGATGCCGACTACAGCCAGATCGAACTGCGGCTGATGGCGCATTTAAGCGGTGACAAAGCGATGCAGGAGGCATTTCTCAGCGGCACGGACATCCACACTGCAACGGCGGCAAAGGTCTTTGACATGCCGGAGCTGTTTGTCACGCCGGAAATGCGAAGTGCGGCAAAAGCCGTGAATTTCGGCATTCTTTACGGCATGGGGGCGTTCTCGCTTTCCAAGGATATCCATGTCACAAAAGCACAGGCACAGAAGTATATTGACGATTACCTCGGTTCGTACCCGAAGGTATCGGCATTTCTGGAACAGGTCGTGGAAAACGGCACTCAGCAGGGCTATGTCTGCACGATGCACGGCAGGCGCAGGTATGTGCCGGAGCTGAAGGCGAAAAACAAAATGGTGCAGGCGGCAGGCAGGCGCATTGCGATGAACACACCCGTACAGGGCACGGCGGCGGACATCATCAAGCTTGCGATGGTGCATGTGCATGACAGACTCGAACGCGAGGTGCCGTCAGCAAAGCTGCTTTTGCAGGTGCATGACGAACTGATCGTGGAAGTGCCGCTTGCGGATGCGGATGCGGCGGCAAAGGTACTGCATGAGGAGATGCAGCAGGTGTGTGCACTTGCTGTGCCGCTGATCGCAGAGGTCAACAGGGGGGAAACTTGGTATGATGCAAAAGGTTAAGAAAATTACAGCGGAGGATACGGTACTGCTGACACAGATCACGGAGCTGGAGCAGATGTGCATCCCGAATCCGTGGAGCTATGAGATGTTTGAGCTGGAAGCGGGCAGAACGGGCGGCATCGTCCTTGCGGCTCTGGATGAAAACGGCGATGTGATAGGATTTCTGACTGCTCAGAGAGTGGTGGATGCGGCAGATATCAACAATGTTGCCGTGCATCCCGACAAGCGTCGGCAGGCGGTGGGCAGTGCGTTGCTTGCGGCATTCCTTGAACAGAATGCGGACTGCACGCAAATCTTTCTGGAAGTCCGCGCATCCAATGAAGCGGCAATCGGGCTGTACAAAAAGCACGGATTTCTGGCGGTGGGAATGCGCAAACGCTACTATACAAATCCCGTTGAGGATGGAATTTTAATGCAGTATGGAGGAAAAACATGTTAATTCTTGGAATCGAAAGCTCCTGTGATGAAACCGCGGCAAGCGTGGTAGAGGACTGCACTGCACTGCGTTCCTCCGTCATTGCATCGCAGGCGATGGAACACAGGCAGTATGGCGGTGTCGTGCCGGAGCTTGCCTCCAGACGGCATTGCGAGAATATTTACGCGGTCGTACAGCAGGCACTCACCGAAGCGAACGTGACCATTGAAGAGCTGGACGGCATTGCGGTAACGCACACGCCGGGGCTGATCGGTGCACTGCTGGTGGGTGTGAACTTTGCAAAGGGGCTTGCATTTGCGGCAGGAAAGCCGCTGATCCCGGGGCATCACATCACAGGACATATCGCGGCGAATTATCTGGCGCATCCCGACCTCAAGCCCCCTTATCTCTGTCTTGTGGTCAGCGGCGGACATACGATGCTGTGCGAGGTGAAGTCCTATACAGAATTTGCGATCCTGCATCTGCTGGCATCCAACCGGAAGAAGATCTATTCTCTGGACCACATCTATACCAGCATTTGGAACGATAACGCTGTGGGGAACGATGCGATCATGGTCCACATTAAGAATATCCGAAAGAAGCTGGGAGACAATTCCCGCAATCCCACTTATATCAAAACCGCTTGGGGAAAGGGTTACTACATTGATTAAGAGAAAACAACGCAGACAGCGCAAGCTTTCCCACGAGATCCTGGGCATGATCGCCTTCAGCCTCCTGCTGGCACTGCTCCTGGGGCTGTTTCTGTCCCATGCAGCACTGCGGATCGCAGAAGCTTACTGCTTTTATCACGATATTCCCATGACAGAATTCGATT
>CALGTT010000103.1 GCA_937901485.1 uncultured Ruminococcus sp. | reverse complement strand
CTGAAATGGTTTCCGTTGGATCAGCTGCCTGATGCGGATGAGATTTCGCCCATGTCTCGTCAGCCGCTTTTTGATGCGGTAAAGGAAGGATACCACTACCGCCTTGCAGGTCCTACCTGCCTTGCAGGCGATATAATCGGCGATTACAGCTTTGACGAGCCCCTGAAAATCGGCGACCGGCTCTGTTTCGAGGATATGGCAATCTATTCGATGGTGAAGAACAATACATTCAACGGAATGCCCCTGCCGGAAATCGGCATCCTCCATGCGGACGGCAGCTACGAAACTGTGAAGCAATTCGGCTATTCTGATTTCAAGGAGAGGTTGTCCTGATGAAACTGCATACACTACCCAAAGCGGACGGCTTTCATATGCCGGCGGAATTTGCGCCGCACCACGGGACAATCATGATTTTCCCCGAACGCCGTGGTTCTTGGAGCAATCTCCCCAAAGCGCAGGAAGTATTCAGCCGTATCATACGGACGATTGCCGAATCCGAAACCGTCTACGTTCTCACAAGTGAAGCACAGAGGGCAAATGCGGAGCAAATGCTCGCAGATACGCCGAATATCCGCATTCTCACCATCCCCCAGAATGACGCATGGGCAAGGGATACTGCCCCGACCTTTGTCGTGAATGACAAGGGAGAGCTGCACGGCATTGACTGGCAGTTCAACGCGTGGGGCGGCGAATTTGACGGACTCTATGCCCATTGGGAAGAGGATAATGCCCTTGCCTGCCGCTTCTGCGATGCAGTTGGTGTGGATTATTACGACGCACAGCATTTTGTACTGGAGGGCGGCTCGATCCATTCCGACGGCGAGGGAACGATTCTTGTGACAGAAAGCTGCCTGCTCAGCCCCGGACGCAATCCCCGGATGACGAAGGAAGAAATCACTGAAACGCTGAAAAACTACCTTGGCGCGGAAAAAATCATCTGGCTGCCCCGTGGCATTTACAATGATGAAACCAACGAACATGTGGATAATGTCTGCGCATTTGTGAAGCCTGCGGAAGTCGTGCTTGCATGGACGGATAAGCAGGATGATCCGCAGTATCCGCTGTCAGCGGCGTGTATGGAATGCCTTGCTTCCGAAACGGATGCCAAGGGCAGACCGTTCACCGTGCACAAGCTCCCGATTCCGGATGTGCCCGTCTGCGTGGAGGCATCCTATATGGACGGGTACGAATTTGAAGAGGGCGAGGACACGCGCGAGGTCGGCGAACGTCTGGCGGCATCCTATGTGAATTTCTATATCTGTAACCATGCCATTCTCCTGCCGCAGTTCGGCGGAGAAAATGCGGAGAGCGACGAAAGAGCTGCCGCGATTCTGGGAAAGCTCTTTCCGGAACGTGAGATCGTGAAGATCCCTGCGAGGGAAATCATTGTCGGCGGCGGCAATATCCATTGTATTACACAGCAGATCCCCCGATTCTGAGCAATGCATGGTGGAAAGGATATAATCCCCCGAAAAATGGAAAGGAGACAGCCTATGAGAAATGTAACCGTCGCCACAGTGCAGATGTCCTGCACACGGAATGTGGAGGAAAATATCGCCCATGCGGACGCGCTTGTCCGTGAAGCGGCAGCAAAGGGCGCGAATATCATTCTCCTGCCGGAGCTGTTCGAACGGCAGTATTTCTGTCAGGAACGGCAGTATGAGTATTATCAGTTTGCAAAGCCTGCGGAGGAAAACGATGCCGTACAGCATTTTGCAAAGCTCGCCGCAGAGCTTGGCATTGTCCTGCCCGTGAGCTTTTACGAAAAGGACGGCAGCCGCCTGTTCAATTCCGTGGCAGTGCTTGATGCGGACGGCACAATGCTCGGCATCTACCGCAAGACGCACATTCCGGACGATCACTATTATCAGGAGAAATTCTACTTCATCCCCGGCGATACGGGATTCAGGGTATTCAATACGAAATTTGCAAAGATCGGTGTCGGCATCTGCTGGGATCAGTGGTTCCCCGAAACTGCAAGAGCCTTTGCGCTGAACGGTGCGGAATTGCTCTTCTATCCGACCGCCATCGGCTCTGAACCCATCCTCGAAACCGACAGTATGCCGCACTGGACGCGCACCATGCAGGGACATGCGGCGGCAAATCTCATGCCCGTGATCGCCGCGAACCGTTATGGTTTGGAGGAAGTACAGCCCTGTACGGAGAACGGCGGACAGACCTCCTCTCTGCGCTTTTACGGCTCGTCCTTTATCGCCGACAATACCGGCGCACTCCTCTGTCAGTCTGCAAGGGAGTGCGATGATGTGCTGACAGCTGCATTCGATCTGGACGCGCTTGCGGCGGATCGCCTGAGCTGGGGCATTTTCCGTGACCGCAGACCTGACCGCTACGGCGTGATCACAGAAAAGTAGGCGGCATATGCGGAAGATCAAGCTGACCTGCCGCAAAAAGAACGGCAGTTATGAAAAAAAGCTCTATGTGGACGGCGAACCCCTCGACTGTGCCTTTGATCCGGAAACGGAACTGGCGGAGCAGTTTTTTGATGCATTTTCGCCGGAAACGCTGATCGAGGCGCACGCCGCACGCTATGCGGATCTCGTGATCGTACTGCGCACGGATGACGGACAGATGCAGGAATTCGCTGAGCTGCTGGCGGCGCACGGGAGCGCGGCTTCATAGAATTATCACAGTATTTCACAAATTATCTCTTGACTTTACAACGATAATATGCTACACTGAAATTGTGCTGCAAAAGGCAGCATAATGAACAACAGGAGGGTATTGCAATGGAAATGAAAGAAACCATTATGAAGATTGGCGGAGATCTGAAAAGCTCCGCAGAGAAGCTTGCAAAGGGTACGATCGACACATCCAAGAAGATGGCAGAAAAGGCAAAGATCAAGCGTGCCATTTCTCAGGCTGAGAGCAGTCTGAACGCTGCATACATCGAGATCGGCAAGAAGTACGAGGAGCTTTACGGCAACAAGGGCGAGTCCGAATTCGCACCGCTGCTGGCTGAGATCGCAGATGCAAGAGCAAAGATCGCTGCGGCAAGAGCGGATCTGGCAGCCATTGACAGCGCGGCACTGTGCGCAAACTGTGGCAAGTATGTGCAGGAAGGTCAGAAGTTCTGCCCGCACTGCGGTACAAAGCAGGAAACGGAAGAACCCGTGCAGGAGGAAGCTCCCATTGCACCGGCAGAAACCGTTGTGGTAGATGCCGATGGTTCTGAGGTTGCAAACGTATAATTGCATAAAATGAAAGGCTTCTGCACCCAAAATGTGCAGAAGCCTTATTTTTATAGCAATGCGCCCAGAAAACCTAAAAGGAATGAACCAAAGAAAATGAGCAGTGAAAGAACGATGGAAACGGTGCAGAGTGTCTTTGCCGTTTTAAGCTTGGATTTCTCCTCGTCCGTCATCCCCGGTGTGCTGTCTGCGAGTTTTTTTGCCATGTTATTGCCGGCAATGCCGAGGATCACACCCAGAAAACTGCATCCGCAGCCAAAGAATGTAAGAATAATGCCAGTGATCGCCAGTACTTTGATCGTATTGATGCGTGACGTGACATCTGTGATATTCTGACCGCCGAATGCATTCCCATTCTGCCGGTTCATCGTGAAAACGACAGGTCTGGGATCATCGCTGTCCGGTACGGCTGCCGATCTTGGAGGCGGTGTTTCTGATTCCACATACTGCAAGCCGTTCCAGCTCATATGTCCTGTGAAATCGCCGTTTTCCGCATTCTGTGCATCCGGCGCAGCAGGTCTTGCTGTCCGCTGTGCGGGCTTCGGCTCTCCGACTCCCGGCATGGGGAAATCGTCGGAAGAATAGTCAAACGCGCCCGACTTATCCGGCAGTACCGGATCTGCGTTTACCTGCGGCTGCCGGAATGTCTGCGGCTTGGGAGCAGGTGCAGCGGGCTTGGGCATCGGCGGTACGGGGGATACCGGCGGAGGGGGCGGTGCTGTCGGCGCAGAGATGACAATATCATCCACATCCGGCACATCAAAATCACTGTCGATCTCCGGAATATCAAAATCCTGATAGCTGTCCGGAGATGCCGCAGGATCGGGGATGTTGTCAAGTCCGCCGAGCGTGGTCGATGAACCATTCAGAAAATCGCTGTCATAAGTGGAAGGGGCAGCGGCAGGATCGGGGAGGGAAGAACCGCCCGAAAATCCGAACTGGTCGGATGAATTGCCAAAAAGATCCTTATCGTCCATATCGTTACTCCTTAAATCGGCTGTAATGCCGGAACAAAATTACGGATGAGATTCCAGATGAACAGAAGTGCCAGCATCGTCATCCAGAAAGCAAGCCTTCTGGGAATGATTTTCACCGGTTTTCCCAGTGCCTTCGCACTTTTTTCGATATACCAAAGCACCAGAAGCACCACAACTGCCACCCCTGCGGGGTTATTGCGCAGCGCACGAAGCGGCTCACCGTGGAGCAGTGCCATAATGCTCCGCGTACCGCCGCATCCCAGACAGTAAAGTCCTGTTGTTGCGTGGAAAAAACATACGGTAATGCTTTCTGCCGCCCACTGTGCGATCGGAACGAGAATTCCGCGGCAACAATAGCCGATAATCAGCAGCAGCGGCGGCAGCCACACAACAGTATAACGTTTTACGTTTTACGTTAAACACGATTTTCTATACAAGT
>CALGTT010000102.1 GCA_937901485.1 uncultured Ruminococcus sp. | reverse complement strand
GCCACAGGTACTATGAAGTTTGCCGTTGTCATACCTAATGCAACTGCGGCACTAAATATGCGTTTCCTGATTGTTTTTCTCATTTTACCACCTCGTTTTCAGCTGAAAAGCTGCTTTTGTGCAGATACACCACAAAATATTACCACTTAAGAAAAATACTGTTTATATTCACCAGTATCATTATAGTATCATTATACCACACATTTATGAATACATTATTAAAACAGCCTTTTAAATTTGTAGAATTTTATATATGTCTTTTGTTAAAAATAACTAAAAATTTTCCACTACACACAATATCCTTTCTTTAAATTGCAAGTGTTTGCCAGGAGTGTTTTGACTTGTTTTCAACAGACCGTTACAGGAATGTCTGAAAACCCAACATTTCTGTTGACAAATCCAACAATCCGGTGTATAATAAAAGTAGTAACACATTGGGAGGTCATGTTATGAATACGCTATACGAAAGATTACGGGAGGCACGGAGAAATCTCCATCTCTCGCAGGAATATGTGTCGAATTACGTCGGTATCACCAGAACTGCCGTTGTTGCGATCGAGGCAGGCACGAGAAAGGTTTCAGCGGATGAGCTGGCGAAATTCAGCCTGTTGTACCAGATCTCTGCGGATGAGCTGATGCACGGCAGGACTGCAGAAATGCCGGTTCAGATGTTTGCCCGCGGCTTTGAGGAGCTGGACGAGGCTGACCAGAGGGAAATCCTGAATCTGATCGAATTCAAAAAGAGAATGAAGGAGCGTACAATTTGAGGAGTGATTACGAGGCTCTGGCAAATCAGGGAATGCCGCCCGACAAGCTCGCTTCCCGATTTTTCAGGGAATACTTTCAGGATTCCGAAATCACATTCCCGATCAACCCATTCCAGATGCTGACCGATCTGGGGATCCCGTTTCTGTTAAGATCGTTTCAGAGATGCGAGGGCATTTATATTCCGCCTGCGGATGAGGATGATATCCCTATCGTGGGCATCAACCTCGACAGACCGATCACACGGCAGCGATTCTCTGCAGCCCACGAGCTTTGCCACTATCTGAAGGATTCCAACAAGCAGTTTACCTGCATTCTCGGTTCCGGCAATGAGATCGAGAAATATGCCGAGAGATTTGCCGCTGAACTGCTGATGCCCATGGAGGAACTGAGAAAGCAGGTCGCTCTGTATGAAAAGAATGGTTATATCGACCTCGATTCAGTATTGTTGGTTGCGGATTATTTTGGTGTGAGCTTTCAATCCTGCCTGTTCCAGATTGCCTATAAACTGCACAAAATCAAGGGAGATACCGATCCGGCAGCTCTAAAAAAAGCAGCAAATCAGTACAAGCCCGAAACCAAGAGAAAGGAAAAGGGGCTTGTCAATACGCTGCTGTATGCACAGCTGATGGATGCGTTGACGGAAACATTCCGCTTTGAGCCAACACCTCACACGCTGTTGAAATTCAAAACAAACTATATTTTTCAGGACAGCAGGATGGAGGGTGTGCAGGTCGATCAGGAAACTGCCTCTCAGATCGTAGTCGATCTGGGGCTACATCAACAGGAAAGCGTATACTGCAAAGAGGGCAACCAGAATCTCATCGAGGTTGCAGGGCTTTCCTTTGCATATGATTATGCTTTCGAGGAATGCAAATCCCTCATCACCATCTATGATGCAAAACACATCAACGAAAAGCTGTACAGCACCGCCCCCTATCCGGAATTCGGCGGAACGTACCGGAGAAGCAATACACTGGTGACGGGGGCGAAATTTGACGCACTGGATTATCACCTGATACCGCAGGAAATGAAAAACCTCGATCAGCAGGTCAAAATGCTCACGGACGAATGTGATGCACTTCGGGTCAGCGAGTATATCAAAAAGGTGGCAGAGATCCACCACCGGCTGACTGTGATCCATGCGTTTCAGGACGGCAACGGCAGAACCGCAAGGGTTTTTGCAAACATGCTGCTCATGAGGCGTGATATTTCACCGATTTTCTTTTCCGACAATCAGAAAGAGAGCTACAAGGATGCCCTGAAAACAGCGGACACAACGGGTTCCTGGCATCCGCTGTATGAATGCTTTTTCAAGTCGATTCTGCATTCATTTGCAGCACTGTCCGACTTTCAGATATAACAGCAATCCCCCAAGCCATAAACGCAGAGTGGCTTGGGGGATTTTTTGTTGGAAATTATGCAATGGTATACAATCTCTCTGCGACACGCAGCATCACCTCCTCCAGCCAGTCCTCCTGCTCCGGTGCATCCGGCAGGCAGGGGAAAGAACATGGCAGGAGTTCACGCATTTTGGAGTACACACTGCACGGCACGGGCAGATCCTCCATATTCGCATGAAAATAATACCATTCACTCAGATTGGAACAGACCGCAAAGCAGTGATCCGACAGTGGAACGTCCGATCCTACGGCTTTTTTCAGATATTCCCGAAACCGCATGTACAGCCGGACATTTTCGGCATAGCTTGGTTCTGCATGGACGGCATACAGGATCTGGTAGCGATCGGCATAGTATTTTG
>CALGTT010000101.1 GCA_937901485.1 uncultured Ruminococcus sp. | reverse complement strand
AGGCTTTGGGGTGCTAACCCCAGAAAAAGACTTTTTCTACAAGCTGGAGGGACGGCTTTGCACCGTCCCTTTTACTTCGCTTTGCATCCCGACACTCTGCGGAACACCAGCCGCGAGAGAGCGGACACCAGAATAATGCCCAGCGCAAGCGCAGAGGCAAGCTGGAGCGTGGAAACTGCCTTTTCGAGAAAGCGTTCAAAATCGCTTTCAAATGCGTATGCCATCGTATAATACAGCGAACCGCCGGGGATGAGGGGGATGAGGGAGGTCGTCACGACCGGCGTTGCAGGCGTTTTCAGAAGCCGCGCAACCGTTTCCGCATAGACCGAGATCACCACCGAAACGATGAAATAATTCAGCGGTTCACTGACGATCCAATGTCCCAGCACCAGATACAGTCCCCATGACAGGATGCCGCCCAGCGCACAGGCAAGGAGCTTTCTGCCGCGGAAATTGAACAGCGTTCCGAAACAGAACGAACCGATCAGCACCACGATGACCTGTATGATTTCTCTGCCCGTCATACAATGCTTCCTCCTGCCAGAAATGCAATGGAAAAATACCCTGCCGCGATCGCAAGCGCGGTGATGCACGCTTCGATCGTGCGCAGCAGACCTGCAATGCTGTCGCCCACAAAGAGATCTTTCAGGGCATTGGTCAGACCTGTGCCGGGGATCATGGTCATGATACAGCCGATGATCACATTGTCGATCACCGGAATGACCCCTGCCTGCATTGTCAGTGCTGCAAGCGCGGTCGCCATCAGGGAGGAGATGAATTTGGCGAAGATCTTGTTGTTCAGTGTCCTGTCACAAAGCAGCATCATCAGTCGGATGAGCGCACCGATGACAAAGCCGACTGCCGCTTCTGCCGCATTTCCGCCGAAAAAGACAGTGAAGCTTCCGGCGATCACGGCATAGCAGATGAATTCCAGCCACAGCGGACAGGTCTTTCCGGCAGCGATCACATCAAGCTGCCGCCGGATCTCCGCAGCAGAGCACCGCGTCCGGCAGATCTCGCGCGAGAGCGCGTTGAGCCTGTGCAGCTTCTCAAAATCCGTGACCGTATCCGTAATGCGCCGCGTCTGCGTCAGCACCTTTCCGTCCGCGGTATGGATCGTGACCACCATGCTGCTTGTGATGATGAACACATCCGTCCGCGCCGTGCCGTATGCCGTAAAGACACGGCGCAGACTATCCTCCACTCTGTGAACCTCTGCACCGCTGATGAGCATCTGCTCACCCAGCTCCATCACACAGTCCAGTAACTGCTCCATAACTTCCTCCAAATGGTTTTTGTCCTATTATTCGACATTTCCGCACGTTCATGCTACGATGCAGGAAAGCGCAGATGCAGCAATTCCACAAGACGCTTGCAGCGTTCTTCGGATACCGTTTTGTGATACTTCAGGAATACGCTGCCAAGCTTGTCCTTAGGGATCGTGATGTCCATGTACACGATCACCTCTTTGGTCGTGACATCCCCCTTTACCGTGACGCTCTTTTCAAAGAAGGTTTCTTTCTTTTCCAGCTTATACGCCTCGCAAAGCTCACGCATTTTCTGATGAATATCTGTTTCTTCCTTTTCTTCTTTGTTTTCTTTCAGAAAAATCCATCCCCAGATTTTGGTCTTCCTGTGAATCTCCTTGCCGCAGTAGATGAAAAACTGCAGATCCTCTTCCGGAAATTCTTCGATGCGGTCGATGATCTTGCCGATCGTTGCATCAAAATCGTCGGGACATGTCAGGTCAAAGTATTTCATAGCAAACCTCCTGTCATAGCGATCGAGAAAACGAATGTTGTACCGCAGGATGATAAAATCAATCCCTATATTCATTTTAACAAATATTTTATGATATGTCAAGTGGAATTTATGAAAAATCACAAAATTTTATAACGAAAGTAAATTGAAGCGCAAAAGAGTGCTTCCGACGGCATCGGAAATATGAAAACTGCCCTTCAAGTTCTGTTTTTCGCCTGCGATAGCTCACAGAGTCTTGACCTTCTGTGCGATATGTGCTACAATAAAAGCAAACAATATTCCAAAGGAGGAGTTACAAATGAAATGCGGAAAAATCGTTTCGGGAATTCTTGCGGTGCTCATGCCCTTGCTGTATGCAGTGCCGGCAAACGCTGCGGAAGACAGGGTACATCTGTATGCGGGCGAAGCCTCAGCGGACGCGTGGACATGCCCCCTCACGATCCCCGTGCCCGACCGGAGCATCTACTGTGAGGGGAATACCATTGCCGTGCAGTGCGATTCGGACGCTGCCCCGTATTTCGTGCTGACCTCCAACGGCGGCGGTGCAAGCTGGGCGCAGGTACAGCCGGATGGCGCAGAAGGGGACTGGTATTATTATTCCTACGATGCCATGGCGGATGCATTCGGCACGGATTTTTCCCTGCTCGACTACATATCCGTGATGGCTGCGGATGCACCTGTGACGGTGTATGCCATTGACATGCTGCTGGGCAGTGCACCCGATACGCCCGGACAGGGGGACGATGTGCAGCACAGCTCGCGTGTCGTGGGATATCTGCCGGACTGGTCCTATCAATGCTACGGCAGCCTTGATTTCACAGCTCTCACACATCTGAACATTGCGTTCTGCAATCCTGACACTACGGGAAAGCTTTCCTGCTGGATTCCTGACAATGAGATGAAAAACATCGTGGAAAAGGCGCACCGTGCCGATGTCAAGATCATGGCGGCACTTGGCGGCGGCGGCGGATGTGACGGCTACCTGCCCCTGCTTGATACGCCGCAGGAAATGGCAGATTTCAACGAGAAGATCATGACCTACTGCGAGAAC
>CALGTT010000100.1 GCA_937901485.1 uncultured Ruminococcus sp. | reverse complement strand
TGAAAAGCGTACTGCCCAGCACACAGAGTACGATCCTCCAGATGTCATTGTTGTTTTTCTGTTCCATGGGGACTGGGTGTACAGTTGCAGGCATTGTGGTGGAAGTGATCGTTGTATTTGCCGGCAAATAGGATGTCACGACAGAAGTTACAACAGAGGTTGCTGGTTCTGTTACCTCTGTGGTAACAGGCTGCGCTTCTTCCACAAAGGTGAATTCAAACGGGATCCAGCCCCATCCTGCAATATATACCTCCATACATGCATGAGCATTGCTGTCAAGTACATTGAGCTTGTACACATCCCCGTGCTTTTTCAGGGAATGACTCTGCGCAAGATCCACCATGTACCCCTCGCAGTAACGCGCCGGAATACCTGCCATACGCGCAAGCATGACACCGGCAGTCGCATAGTGCATACAGTAGCCCTTGTTGTTCTGGAGCAGGAAATGCTCGACAAAATCCTCCGTCGGCGGTGTTCTGCCGGGGGCAAGGGTGTAGGTCATGCTGCCGCATACGGTTTCACGCAGCTCCTGCAGAAAAGCGATTGTTTCCGCAGCATCCGCTGTTTCCGCGGAAAAGCTGTCCAGTATGGAGGCATAAGCCTCGCGTACCGCCTGCATTGCGTCCGTATCGGGGATCTGCAGATCTATGTCCTGCACAAAATCAGTATAGCCATAAGCACACAGAAGAGCCGATTCTGCCGCCTTTTCCGGATGTGACGGCGTGCCTGCCATCAGCATGGTCATAACGACATCTCTTTGTTCTGTACTGCACAGCTCCTCGAATACCTCACGGTTCTGCTCACGGCATCCGTCCAGGAGCATCGCATCACTGTTCAGCTGATCCGTATAGGTATCAAGCAGTACCGATTCGAAATTCTGCATCTGTGTCACGCGGTAGGTATCAGAAAAGGAAGAATAGGCGTTGTCATGCAGACTTTGCAGGGCATCCAGTTCCTCTGCGGCATAAGGCACACACTGTCCCAGCGTATCTGTGACATTCCGGAACGTCATTGTGATCTCAGAGCCGTACGGCATATTCGGGTGCAGGAATTCCTGCGGAGCATAGCCCATCTCCTCAAATACGCGGAAGATCTCTGCATTGTACACGCTGTCCTCCGGTCTGCTCCAGCTGTTGTCGCCATAGATCTCGCCGACACGGTATTTCAGATACAGTCTGCCCTCCGGCAGATCGGAAAGCGTCAGTCCGGAAAGCGGGATGTTCTCAAATTCACGTCTTGATTCCTCACCAAGTGTGGTCACAATGCGTTCGTTCTTCTTTTTCTGCTTCGGCCAGAGGCTTTCCCAAAGCTCAGAGGATTCCTCGGAATCGCTCAGCATGACAGAAGCCATGTAATCCTGTACATTGCTTCGCAGCACCTTGATGTCCTCACTGCGCCGGTAATTGGAAAGCCGGAGCACCTGTCCGATCAGCAGACAAAGCACAATAACGGATATGAGCACCATCACGCCGATCTTTTCCGTGACCATGAAACGCATACTGCTGACGGGGAAGAATGTATTCCCACGCCGCAGAAAGCTGTTCTGCTCATCCCCGTGATATGTGCCGGAATTGGACATGTGCACCGCAGCCATGCTGAACCAGAATGCAAGAAGGAGGATGGCAAAGAAGTGATCCGGAACTGCACCATAATAGAATCCGATCTGCGAAAGCGGGAATGTGGGGATCAGACATAGAAAGAAGTTCTGGTAATTGATTGCCGCATGACAGAGCATATAGAGGATCGGGATCAGCGCAAAAATCAAAAATACAGTCATGCAGTACCGTTCCGTCATATCGGGCGGTACTGTAAACCGCGCCCATTCCGTCATATAGATGACCTTATAGATGGTGTTGAGCATATGAATGAAGCCGCCGCTGAATGGTTTCCAGAATACATACAGCATTCCGCCATAGCACAGCAAAAGGATGCACTTCATAGGGATCCATTTTCTGGGGAAATATGCTGTCAGTGCAAAGTAGGCAAATCCAATTGCCAGAAAGAGGAGCAGTGCGGGAAAGTGGCACTGCGGCTGGAACATAGTAAGAAATGTGCCGATGCCTCCCACCGTGCCGCAGAATGCGATCAGAAGCAGATGGAGGGGATTGCGCTGGTGGCTGCGCTCCTGCACCGCCATGGAGAGCGTATTTTCTATTTTGATCCCGCTGAAATGGGATGAATGGTTGTGTTTCATAATATACCTCGGAATAAATGCTCAGATCAGAAGCTGTGGGATATCCTCCTGGATCCTGCCGGAGTGAACCCGCAGAACGGCGGTTTGTTCTATGTTGTCCGAAATCTGCACGCTGTCGTCTTCCTGACCGCACACATACAGCATGGTCTTCTGATTGGCGTTGAGCTGTTTGTCTACAATGTCAAGCAGCATTTTCGGCATGTGATTTGTGATGCAGGTAAGGGAGGAGTAGGATGTGCCGGAAAGTACATCCATCAGCCTCTGCACATCCAGCTCCATGCCGCTGATGGCATCATAAAGGGAACGGAAGACATCGGTCATCTGTCCCTTTGCAGTCGGGCGAAGCATCTCAAATTTCTGCTGTGCTTCATCGTACCAGACAATCTCCGGCAAAACCTGCTGTTCAAGCATCTGACAGGCAACGGAATAGAACAGTGTCAGAAAGGTTTCTGCTTTCTGGATGCGTGTCTGCATGGATTCGCGTGCCGAGCTGCTGTAGTTGAGGATAAGCAGTACCGATTTCTGGATGGGCATACTGAATTCCTTGACAAAGAGCTTGTCCGATTTGCTGCTGAGCTTCCAGTGGATGCGGCTGATAGCGTCCCCCATGCCGTATTCATGGAATCCGAAGATCTGTGACGGATCATCGCCGGGACGTTCGCCGAACACATCACTGTCCGGACTGAACACCGGATCGGAGCTGTTGAAAACAGGCAGACGGACACATTGGGGAAGAACCAGAAGACTTG
This sequence comes from uncultured Ruminococcus sp., assembly GCA_937901485.1. Classification (GTDB taxonomy): domain Bacteria; phylum Bacillota; class Clostridia; order Oscillospirales; family Ruminococcaceae; genus UBA3855. The sequence continues at coordinate 14,182 of CALGTT010000100.1, read as the reverse complement.
CATGTTTCTGTCGTACGATCAGATTTGTGTGAAAAAGGTGCAGATAATCGAGAACGCTGATCTTTTTGAGCGTCAGCTCCATTGCACCGCAGAAATCCGCGTGGACGTAGAACGTAATGCGTGTCAGGTTGCGTGCCTGCAAAGGAAAGCGCAGACGCAGCTTTTCCGTTCCTGAACCGAAGGAATGGCGCAGGAGCACGATCGCCTGTGCCTGCGGAAAGGAAAACGGCGAACGGCTGCGCACCGTGATCGTAATGGGAACGGATTCGCCGGCAGCACAGCTGTCGGCATCGCAGGTAAGGACAGCACTGCTGCTGAATTTCAGCCAGAGCAGGATGCCTTTGAGAAGAATCGGTACAAGGAGTGCACAGATCAGCATGATCAGGGCAAAGGAATCAATATATAGTACATAGAATATTGCAAGCCCTATCAGCAGTGCAAGATAGAGGAGCTTGATCACGATCATGTCAGTGCTCCATATCCGGCACAGGCGTGCTGTCAAGGATCTCCTGCACGATCTGTTCCGGCTTCTGTGTGTCATCCATGTGATTGCGCAGCAGGATTCTGTGGCAGAACACATCCTTGCACACATACATCACATCATCCGGCAGCAGGTAATCCCTACCCTGCGCATAGGCGCACGCCTTTGCCATCTGCATCAGCGCAAGCGAACCGCGGGGACTGATGCCAAGGCGTATCTGCGGATGATTCCGCGTTGCAGAGGTCAGGCTGACGATGTAGTGATAGATCTCCTCACTGACATAGACCTCCTCCGTCTCACGGCGCATTTGTTCGATCATCCCCGCAGCCGGTCTGATATCGTCAAGGGGATTGTGTCCCTGTCTTGCCATGAGCAGTGCGATCTCGCTGTTTTCATCGGGGTATCCCAGTGTCAGGCGGATCAGAAAGCGGTCAAGCTGTGATTCCGGCAGCTTTTGCGTACCGACACAGGTGATGGGGTTCTGCGTGGCGATCACAACATGGGGAGAGGGGAGGGGGTGCGTCACGCCGTCGATCGTCACCGCGCCCTCCTCCATCAGCTCCAGAAGCGCGGACTGCGTTTTGCTGGAGGTGCGGTTGATTTCATCCGCCAGCAGGAGATTACAGAACGCCGCGCCTTTCTTGAATGTAAATGTGTTTGTGGATTTGTCGTACATGGTAAAGCCCGTCACATCCGTGGGCAGGACATCCGGTGTAAACTGGATACGCTTGGTGCTCAGGGAAAGTGTTCTGGACAATGCAAGTGCCAGCGTGGTCTTTCCCACGCCGGGGATATCTTCAAGCAGAATATGACCGCCGGCAAGAATGGCAAGCAGCACCTTATAGATGCGTGTGTCCTTTCCATTGACTGCCTTGCGGATCTCCAGCAGCATTTGCTTGAATGCAGGATTGCGGATTATGATCTTATCTTTTTTAGAAACCGTTTTTTTGACAAACTGGGTTGAAAGCTCCATTGGATCTCATCGTTCCTTTCCATTTGCGGTGATCGGCAATACCGGACACCGCCGTCATGCCATACATTCTTATTATAGCATTTTTTAGATACAAATGCAAGGGGATGGAAGATATTTACGCCAAAAATACGGTACACCGCACATGTGATTCCTGCTTGACGGAATCGGCGAAATATGGTATAATATACAAAACACATTCCGGAATCCACCGGAAAGAAAGGATGCAGTATCATGCAGACAATACAGAAGCTTATTGCGCAGCTTGCAGAAAGCGGCGGAAATGACTATATTTATGCACAAATCGTAGAAGCCATCCGGAAGCAGGACGTTCTCTGGGCTGCGTTTTCACCTGTGACAAAGAATTATTACACCGGTATGGAACATGGCGAATATGCGGCATATCTCTTTTCTGAAAAACCCTTCTCCGAACAGTTTCAGGAGGAACTTCAGCAGAAGAATATCCGCGTCAACATGCTCGAAAACAAGGCATCCAACAGAATGCTGCTGTTCGGAGATCTTCTGCGCACCGGCGTGACCGTTCTGGTCATTGACAGTGGACAGAAGTATGTGGCAGTCAGCCTGTTTGAGATTCTGGAGGTGCTGGAAGGGCATAATCCGGAACATGCAGAACGTATTGTTATGAATCCCCATCTGCTTGCACCGGCGCATTTTCTCTACCAGCGGATCAGCAGCAGAACAGCTGCCACCGGCGATGAGCTTGCTATGCTGCGGGAGATCAGCAAAGCGAACTACATTTCCCCCCTCCAAGTCAGCAACGGCGTTCTGCACTTCCGATGCTGCGCAATCCGGATGGCTCTGCCTTTCTGATGCTGTTCACAGACTGGGTGGAGCTGCGTCGTTTTGAACAGGATCCGCAGTGCGGCTATCAAACATTAAAGTTTCAGGATGCCCGGAAACTCCTGACAAATCTCAACGGTATCGTCATCAACCCCTACGGCGTGAACATTGTTCTTGACAAGGAAATGCTTGGCGTTGTAGACGCTCTGGCAAACGGCACGCTTCAGATGCCTGAGGAAACGATCTCACTGAGCGATGCGGCTTCCGTCCGCATCACCCCCGTATCAGAAGATGCGCAGGAACTGATGGATGCTGCCTCGGCACTGCTCAAAGAGAAGAAAAACGTCAATGCAGCATATCTTTGCATGATGACAAAGCCGGATGCCCTGCATCCGTCCTACCTGATGATACTGGATGTATCCGATCCCTCTGCAGAGCTTTACAAAGCGATCGCGGAAAAGGTCATGCCACTGGCAAACGGTCTGAACGTGGAATTCATGAGCTATCAGGAGAATGCCGGAAAAATGGCAGCGGAAAATGCAAAGCCGTTCTTCAAAAAACGCAGATTCCTTTTCTTTGGATAAAATCAACAGCGCACTGCCCCTGCAATATGGGGCAGTTTTCGTTTTTTTCGTGGAATTCTCTTGCAATTATCACGAAAATATGGTATGATAAAGAGGTGAAACTATTCAGAAAGATAGGAGGTTCATCGAATGGGAGAACCCTTTGTTTTCAAAGTCAATCTTGGCGGAATGATCGACATTCTTGCCAATCATCTTTACAGCAGTCCCGATGTTTTCATCCGTGAACTGCTCCAGAACGGCACGGATGCCATCAGCGGCAGACAGCTCCACGATCCGCAGTTTCAGGACGGCAGGATCGACATCGAGCTGCAAAATGACGATGATGTACTTCAGCTGATGTTCACGGACAATGGCACCGGTCTGACGGAGGAGGAGATCCACCGCTTCCTCGCCGTGATCGGACAATCCTCCAAACGCGACCTGCAGACCGGAAAGATACTGGAGGACTATATCGGCAGATTCGGCATTGGTATGCTCTCGTGCTTCATGGTGACGGACGAGATTGAGCTGTGGACACGCTCGGCAAAGCAGCCGGAGCAAGCGTACCGCTTTTGCGGAAAGCCCGACGGCACTTACAGCATCACGCCCGCCGGAGAGAAAACCGCGGTCGGCACGAAGATCTGCATCAAAGCCAAGAAGGGCTGTGAGCAGTATTTCAGCGAAGAACGCATCACAGAGCTTGTGCGCTATTACGGACTGCCGCTGCCGTTTCCGGTGATGATGCACGGCGCAGAACGTACCTATCGCGTCAACGAATGGTTCCGGACATCGGGAACTGACGCACATGCGAGCATCATGCAGCTCGGACAGCAGATCTTCGACAGTGATTTTATTGATTACATACCGCTGGAATCCAAGTCGGGCTTGTTCAGCGGCGCGGCATTCATCATGCCCCACGCTGTTTCCATGCACGCAAAGAACACGCACCGCATCTATCTCAAAAATATGCTCCTGACCGAGGACGGCACAGCCATTCTTCCGAAATGGTCGTTTTTCCTGCGCTGCTTCCTGAATACCTCACAGCTCCGTCCTACGGCATCGCGTGAAAACTTCTACGAGGATGATGTGCTTGCGCAGGCACGCGAGGAGCTGAACGAATGTATTTCAGAATATCTGCTCTCTCTGTCACGCAAAAATCCGCAGCTTCTCCAGCGTATCATTGATGTGCATTTCCTTGCTATCAAATCCATGGCAGCGGAGGATGATGTCTTTTTCCGCACGTTCATGCCGTTTCTGGATTTTGAGACAAATATGGGACGCATGACCGGACGGGAGCTGATGACACACCGCGAACCGGTTGCCTATACGGGCGATATGAACCAGTTCCACCGCACCTCCGCACTGATGCTGGCACAGGATCAGCTTCTGGTCAATGCCTGCTATGTGTACGACACCGGACTTCTGCGCAAGCTGACAGAGCAGAACGAGGAGCTGATCTTCTATCCGCTGCAGCTTGTTTCCTTTGAAGAATTTCTTGAAGAGCCAAGCACGGAAACACAGGCAGAAGCGGGACAGCTTCTTGATGCTGCAAAGGAGATCTTCCGTGAATATGACTGTGATGTGCAGCTTAAAAGCTTCTCTCCGTCCTCACTGCCGGTCTTCTACATGCTTGATGAAAATGCACAGATCATGCGCGAGATCCAGCACTCCAAGGAGCATTCCCACGCCCTGTTTTCCTCCATGCTCGATGCCTTTGCCGAGGAGATCGAGGATTATGATGCAGTGCTCTATCTCAACTGCAATAACCCCCTCATCCGCCGTCTGCTGCTTCTGAAGCATCCGGAAAAGATGAAGGTCTGCCTGGAGATCCTCTATGTACAGGCACTGCTGACCGGAAGATTCCCAATGCGGGGCGGGGAATTGTCACTGCTCAACGCAAATCTGATCCAATTGATCGAATGGGGGCTTGACGCATGAGAACATTTGAAGAAATGCTGAAAGAATTCGAGTCGATCGAAAGCGGTATGCCGCGGCTCAACGCCATACGCGGCGCGATCACAGAAGCGGATGAACGCGGTGATCTCTACTGGCAGTTCCAGATGCGCTACGCGTACCTCAAAGAATCCATTTTCTGCGGCGACCGTTATTTTGCAATGATCATTTTCCCCCAGCTGCTGGCACTCTACGAGGAGCATGAAAAGCTTCGTCAGAACAGGGAATGTGATTTTGACATGCTGGTGGCGTTCAAGTGGATCGTGGAGGCTGCGCCGGAATTTCCTCAGATCTCCAAAGCAGAGATCGACGGCTATTTCCGCATGTTCAAGCGTCTGCTGCTCGAACACGGATGCAGTCTGAGTATTTACCATATGAAACGCAATCTGTTCTATCTTCACATTGACCGCGGCATTGCGGCGGCAGAATTCTATCGTTTTCTGGATGCGCCGCTTGACTCCATCTCGGATGGTAAGGCGTTGTACTACGACCAGCAGGCGATGTACTACCTGTTCATCGGCAATGAAGAAAAGGCACTTGAAGCCGCTAAACCCATTTTCTCCGGCGAGATGGTATCCAATGCACTTCCGCAGGCAACCTATCAGGAGTTCATCCGCTTCTACCTCAATCGCGGTGAATATGGGAAAGCAATGGACTATGCAAAGAAAACAGAACACCGTGTCACAGGAAACCCCTATTATCTGGACATCACGGGAACGCTGCTGTCACTGTACAGCGTGACGCAGCCGGAACACGGCTTACAGCTGTTTGCACGCAATTACAGCATCTACGCAAATTCCAGAAATCCCTTGCTCCGTATGCAGTTTGCCATCGGCGCATACCAGCTGTTCCGTGCACTGCCGGATGAACAGGCACTGCCGGAGTCGCTTGCATCTAAGGATGCGGAGATCAGCGGAATGGGCGTGCCGGAGCTTCGCTTCCATTTCCATGCAGCTGCGCAGGAGCTTGCGCAGAAATTTGATGCCCGCAACGGCACAAACGATTTTATGACAAAACTGAATTGTACCTATCCCGACACACAAAGGAGGATTTAACTATGTTTCAGGCAGACCACTGGATCGAACAGATCCGCAGCACCGAACACGGCACATCCCGACTGGAGATCATGCAGAATGCGATCAAGGAGGCTGACGAACAGGCGGCAGATTACTGGCGCATCTACTTCCGCTATGAATATGTCAAGGAGTCCATTTTCCACGACGACAATTTCAAGGCGATCATCATGTTTCCGGAGCTGCTTGCAGTGTTCGATGAGCATCCGGAGCTGGAGGATGACACCTATGAAGATGTGATGCAGGCATTCAAATGGGTGCTCGAAAACATGCCCGATTACTATCAGATCTCCCTTGACGAGATCGAACGTTACTATGCAGAGTATGAGGCACGCTGTAAAAAATATGGCTATTCTCTGCGCGTGTTTCACATGAAACGCAGCAAGTTCTTTCTCCCCGTTGACCGCGATGCCGCACGCAGGGAATATGAAGCGTTCCACGGCTGCAAACGCGATGCGAACAGCGACTGCGAAGCGTGTGAGATCCACCATGACATGAGAATGGCTCTTGAATTCGGTGACGAGGAGGAGGCACTGCGCATTGCTGCCCCCGTCCTTGACGGCAGAAAACGCTGTGCAGAAGTTCCGCACGTTACCTACGGTGCACTGCTGCGGTTCTACCTCTACCGCGGAGATCTTTCGGAAGCGGCATATTATGGCAGACTCTGCGCACGCTACACGGACAATGAGCCGGAATTTCTGGAGGAAACCGGTAATCTGCTGGAGCTGTACAGCACATCGGATGTTCGCACGGGCTGGAAAACACTCAAGTGCAATATTTCCAGCTTTGTCAAGTGCAGAAATCCGATCATGCGCTTGACCTTTGCACGCGGCGCATACCGTTTGTTACAGCGCATTTCCGAGGAAACGGAATATGCGGACAGCGTTCTGCTCCAACCCCTGCCCGTCAAGCGCACGGAGGAGGGCTACAGCGTCAAGGAGCTTCAGGACTATTTCTACGGTATTGCAAAGCAGCAGAGCGAGCTGCTTGACAAGCGCAACGGCACGTCCTATTACATGAACCAGCTTACAATGGAGCTTGCACAGAATGACACGGAAACAACACCGGAGGATACTGTCAAGCATCCGGCACATGGTCTGATCGGACGCGCCCCCAGCTCTCTTGCCGCTGTACCGAAGCCCGGACAGGAGCTGACGCTTGCACAGGTTTCTGAGCGTCTGGACAGCCTTTCTGACACGCTGGAGATCGTGTCCAACAATGTAAGTGATAATGTGTGCCACCTGACCTTCCGTTTTGAAGAACGGCTCTATGATGCCTATCTGTTTGTACTGGAGGTCAGCGAACAGTTCAGCGGCAGACCTTATTATCAGATCAGCGAGGAGGACTGTGAAGCCATCCTGAATGCCCCCAAGCATCTTCTGCTCCAGATGGAATTCGGCGACGATCCGCAGCTTTCCTATCATCTGGGAATGAAGCTGCTGACAACGTCTGTTCCGGAGCTAATCGGTGCGATCGACATCACCACGGAGAAGATCTATCCTGCAAACTGGGCACTTTTTGCAGGAAGCTGCCGCAATGCAGCTGCACTGCGGGATCTGTTTGTGCTCTCCATCACAGGTTCTCAGGATGTGGACGAAATCTGGATGACGACAATGGGACTTTGTACTGCCGGACTGCGCGAGCTGGAGGTCATCGGTGCAACAAAGGAAAATTACGGCTACTACGCGGATATCCTCTTTCATGCCGCTTGCAGCTGCCTGAGTGATCGGATGCTCACGGATGCTGGGGAGGAGCTGATGGAGCTGAACATCAACGATGAAGAATGCCTGCTGACATGGCAGACTGTGGAAACAGCGATCGTCGGCAAAGAAGATCTGCGTGCCGCAGGTGCACAGCGCGGTGTGCCGTCCGCAGTGCTCAGTGTCCTGACAGAAGAAGGGGAGTGCGTGCAGCTGACGGACTATGCACCGATGCGCGAGATGCCGGAGATCAATTATCCTGGCGATCGCAGCGAATATATCCGCCGTATCTACCTTGCCAAGGAAACACTGCCGCAGTTCGTGAATGCCTACAGAAGCCTTTCGATGTCCATGCCTCTGGAAGTTGCTGCCGCAAGAGTGGAATTCACGCTCAGCCCTGAGATGCGTCAGAAATACGGCTACAGCAAGGAGCTGCTCTGGGCAGAGATCGAGAAGCTGGAAGGGGATACGCTCCACGCAAGAATTGCTGAGACTTCCGAGCTGCTGCCGGAATGCAATGAGGGCGATGCGGTCATCATTACCGAGGAAAATATCACCGGCTGGCTGATCCGTCCGCAGGGTACGGAAGACCAGTTCACAGAGGAAGACGCATATATATTTATGTAAAGCGTGCTGACACAAACAAATAGGAAAGGAGCACATTATGAAAGACACGAATGATATGTTCAGACTTGTGATCATTACAGCAGCTTTTCTGGTCATGTTCCTCATTATTGGGGTATCCCTTCATTCCGTGAAGAGTGCCAATACTGCGAACCAAATAAATAAGGATAAGAAGGAAGGGGAGCATATCGCTTCCATCATCGCGCAGACAACAGCTACCACAAGCATCTGGGACTATCTGCGCGACAAGGAAACCACCACACAGACCGTCACCACTGACTCACTTACCACTGATGTTTCCGGAGAAGAACTGCCTGCGGAGGAAAATACATCCGCTGAAGAAGTCCCTACGGAAGAAGCACCCGCACCGGAAAACGATGCACCTACCACCCTTCGCATTACAATTGATTAGGAGGTGGGCTGCAAGTGAATCATAACAATAAAAAAAGTACAGCAATGCGTATCCTCGTGCTCTGCATTGCCGCTGCTATGATCATCGGATTCTTTGTACTTCCGCTGACTCAGTCATTCTGATACAAATCATGCCCCGCCTGACGGCGGGGCAGTTTTATGTGTGTTATACGGGCAGTTCTTTAACCAGATTGATGGTGAATTTGAGAATATTCAGTGCATCAACCGAAGTCGGCACACCATCACGGTCAACGTCCGCGTTGCGAACACCCTCTTCTGTCAGCTTTTCGCCGACCAGAAGATTGCGGTTCAGTGTCAGTACATCAAGGAGATTCACATTATCGTCGCAGTTGACATCACCATACCGCACATCATTGGAATCGGAAGGCTTGGTTGTTTCTGTGGTTTCTTCCGTCGGAGCAGTGGTTTCCTCCGTCGGGGGCACAGTGGGCGCACCGGAGCTGAACTGATAGCCGCTTACAAGCTCCTCAGCCGCTTCTGCTACAGCATCAGCAGCAGCAGGATCGCCGCCGTATCTGGAGGCAAGACCGGCAATTGCCAGTGCATAGCAGGCATTGTAGTCCAGTGCAGGCTCTGTGAACTGGTAGGAATTCTGGTCGTCTTTGTAGTTGCCCTCAGAGTCCGGACCGCCGATCAGACCGCCGAACAGCGTGTATTTGCAGGCAGTGTTATCACTGGGATTGCCCGTACCGGGGTTTGCGGCACGATGATGGATATGTGTCGGCCACTTGCCGCCGTCAAGATATCCATAGCCGCTCAGGAAGCTGTAGCCGAAGCTGTTATTGCCGAGGATATAATCCATCTGGTACTTTGCTGCCTCTGCATAGCTTTCATCACCTGTGATATCTGCAATGTGCAGTGCAAGCATCTGCAAAGCGCAGTTGTAACGGGATGCGCCCCATCCGGCTGCATTGTATTTGCTTGTGGAAAGCCCGCCCTGCTTGTTCAGCGAGGATTTCATTTCTTCTGTATAGGTGTTCTGCTCATAGCCGACCTCAGCAAGGAGAGCTGCATAGCCGCTCCATACCTTATCCCATGAATACATCCAGCCGTCATACTGATCGCTGTTATAACAGCCCTGACCGGTCAGCTTGTAGGTGGGAGTATAGGAAGAGGGGAGAGTGCCGCCGTTATTGGCGATCGCGCACCAAAGCTCACTCCATGCCACATCATCAGTCTGGCTGCCGGAGCCGTACATACTTCCAATGCCGTCATAGGTCGCCTGCGGGTATTTCTTGGTGAATTCAGCCAGCGCATTGGCATACTTCAGGCATTCCGCAGAATATGCGGCATCCTTTTCCTGAAATGCCAGCGCAGTGGTAGCAAGTGCCGCCGCCATCTGACCGGATGCATCCGCAGACGGGTGGGAAGCATCAGCCCAATAGGTCGTGCGGTTCATGGTCTGTCCCTCCGGCGCAGACCATGTGCCATGATCCTCGCCTTCAGAAGCGACCTGATAACAGAACGCAATGACCCTATCGCTATCATCGAGGTAAGTCACCTTCATGAAGTAATCCGCGGAATGTCTGAGGATCTCCAGCAGATGATCCTCACAGCCGCTTTTCTGGTAAGCCTCCGGATAGCTGTAATACGACCAGCCAAGACTTGCCATCGAAAAGCCCATGGTCATGGAGAATTTGATGTGGTCGCCGGCATCATGGTAGCCACCGGAAACATCAACAATGGCAGAACCGCCGTTCTGCGCCATGATCGCGCTCTTGGAGGCGGCGGAAAGCCCCTCAGCCTTGTCAAGAGAAGCTTCGGCATCCTGCACATGGCAGTTGCCGCGCCATGTCAGACAATTGTCATCCACGCCGCTGCCGCACTCATTGGCATCATAAAAATACAAGGACAGCTCAAGTGCCTCATAATAGTTTGCATCCGCAGCTGAAGCCCTCAGAACCGGTGCGCCGGAAAAATGCATTGCCGCAGTTCCGGTCAGCACCACAGCACTGACCACACCAGCGACCAGACGCTTTTGCAGTTTTCTGTGTTTCTTCATATCCAATCTTCCTCCTTTGTTTGTATGCAGATCTGGTCAACTGCACGATTGACACAGCCGCATAAAGAACAGCACATTATTGAACATTTACATGTATATTATAGCATATTCCTTATGGATGTTCAATAGAATTCATAATTCTTTTAGTATTTTTATACACTTTATACAAATACATAAAAGAGGGGGATTCGCAACAAAATCAGACAGAGGAAATTTTGAACAAAGTGTTCACACAAAAGAGCATAAATACAAACAAAACTACATTGACAAAAGTCGGAAATTATGTTATAATTAAAGTGTTTTTGAACAGAAAATGATATATGCCAGCAGGGGAGGCGGCAACGCCGAATTACAATAAAAAGGAGATGCATTCACCAATGAAGCTTCGAAAATTACTCGCAGGCTGCACTGCAATTATTTCCTTACATAGTGCTTTGATCATTCCAAGCGCGTTTGCCGGAAAAAACTACGCCTATGGCGAAGATGATGCCGGTAAATTCAGACATGTGCCTTCGTCCGTCATTCTCCCAAAAGTCGCTGAAAATAATACAGCCGCGGAAGAAGATGACCCCATCGAAGAAGTACCGGAGGTAATCAAACCGATACATAACCCGCGGTTTGCAAACGATTATATCATCATTAACGGCATTGATGTTTCCAAATATCAGACCACGATCGACTGGGAGGCTGTTGCAGATGATGGCATACAATTTGCGATCATTCGACTGGGTTTTCGCGGTTATGGTGAAGCGGGCACGCTGGTAGAAGATAATTATTTCCGCCAGAATTATGAAGGGGCAAAAAAAGCCGGACTTGATGTCGGGGTTTATTTCTTCACACAGGCGATCACAGTCGAGGAGGCAGTAGAGGAAGCAAATTTCGTTCTTGAGACATTGCAGGGAGCATCTCTGGATACACCCGTTTATCTTGATGTGGAAAGCATTTCCTATGACACAGGCAGACTGGACAGCGCAGAGCTTACGCAGGAACAGATCACAGAAAATTGTGATGCGTTCTGTGAAACGATCGAAAATGCCGGATATGAAGCAGGCATCTATGCGAATATGCACTGGCTCAACGAAAAGATGAATTCCGATGAGCTGGAACGCAAATACCGTATCTGGCTTGCCAATTATAAAGAGCAAACGCCCTATGAAGGCGAGTACCATATGTGGCAGTACACCAGTCAGGGCACAGTTGCCGGCATCAGCGGCAGTGTCGATATGAATGTGCTGTATTCCAGAAAAGTCGAATTTGCAAATAATTCCATCACGCTCGATACACTCAGCCCAGTCACACCGGATTTTGTGGGTGACGGCAAGCTGACATTCACAAGCTCTGATAAAAAGGTGGCTTTAGTCGATAAAAACGGCTGTATTACGCCGATAAACAACGGAACAGTGACGATCACCGCATCATCTGACAACGGCACAAAGGATTCTATCGAAGTAACGATCAATGCCTCCGCAAAGCTTACATTAAACCATTCCATACTCTTTATGACGGGCATCGGAACTTCTGAACAATTCACAGCATCGGGCACGAAAAACATCATTTACTGGATGTCCGACAACGAGAATGTAGCAACTGTAACGGGTGATGGCTTGGTAGAAACCGTAGGATACGGCAACGCAACCATTACCGCAATGGACATTTATGGCAATCGTTCGACTTGCAAGATCTATGTTACAAAAAATCCCGTAAAGCCCGGTGACTGTAATGCAGACGGCACGATCGATGCGATGGATGCCGCAGCAGTACTTGCATTTTCTGCTGCAAACGGAGCAGTTGCAGATGAAAAAGAAGCCGATTCCGCACGCAGAATTTTTGATGTAAATCAGGATTCTGCCGTTGATGCAATGGATGCAAGTGCCATTCTGTTCCTGAGTGCAAATTCAGGAACCAGCGGTGTGATCAAGTAAGATATGCGTAAAAAAAGTCTCCCCAAAGGGAGACTTTTTATTTGGCGGAGAGTCAGGGATTTGAACCCTGGGTTCTTTATTAGAGAACACGAAATTTCGAGTTTCGCACCTTCGACCACTCGGACAACTCTCCAGCTACTATATTATAACATACTTTCAATCAAAAATCAAGCCCTGTGAGCAAAAAAACAAAAATTTATTCCCAAAAACAAAAACCGACTGCCAAGAAGAAAAGATGGATATCCATAATGATAGACGTAAAGTTGCACAAAATAACTATTTGGCGAATGTTTTTAAAATAGCAAATATGAATCATGTTCCGTCTGCAGAACACTCCTTCGCTGTACTCTTTTGCTTATCATGCGTTTTGCCCCGGATATACCCCAAAAGCAATTCTTCCCTAACTACCGCACTCCTATCCTGCAACAAAGAGGACAGAAATTCATAGCATTTCAAGTACCAATCAGATAGTAACGCACTCTGGATGGATAAAACACAGAAGGAACAGAATCATCTGCGCAGGAATCAACTACGGAGCAGAGTGTTACCCATAGAGGGAACAAGCAGAAAGGAAAAGGATCATATCAGCACACGCAAAAAAGAAAGCAGCAGAGCTGCTGAAAACGAAATAGAGAAGCATTTATGTGTGATTCTTTTTCGCATCCTTGCGAACTCCTCCCCCGAGCCCAAACGCTCCCTTCTTAAACTTGCACAAAATATTTAAAGTTGCACAAAATTCTGCGACCTGCACAAAATAATTATACATTTTGTAATGTGTGCGTTTGCGCCCCAGAATCGGGCACAAATTTAGCTTTCCATTGAGTTGCGATAAAAAAACAGCGGAGACATCTGCCTCCGCTTCTATGGCTTGATACCGAAACACTGTGGCGATCCGCGTTGCGTACCCGCCAAATGTGCTGTCTGTCTTTTTCTCCATCACTTGAAACACGCCTACTCCCCTGCCCCGCCAGCGAAAAAGGGCATAACCATCGAAATGGTTATGCCCTTCGGGTTCATGTTATTCTGCTTCGGATTCTTCCTCCGCTGTTGGTGCAGGTGCTTCTGTTGCAGGCTGTGTTTCAACCTCAGAAGCAATCGTTTCTGCCGGTTTCTCCTCCGTCTCTGCACTCGTGCTCTGAACGGTTTCCGGTTCAGTTTCCTGCTTTGTCTCAGTCGTTGTGGTAGTTGTCGTAGTGGTTGTAAGAGTAGTATTGCGCTTGCTTGTTGTGCTGGATGCCGCTGTCGTTGCCGGTGCGGTCGTTGCCGCTGGCGGTTCAGTCACTGTCGGCACAGTTTCAGCAGGCATAGTTTCCACGGGGATCTCCGTTCCATCTGCGGAACAAATATATGTAAACTTCGGAGACTTCAGTCCCATCAGCGCACGGAACGCATTTCCGCGTACCGTCACCTGACCGTCGATCACGACCTTATTTACATAGCCACCATTGCCTTCGATGATCTGAATCCAGTTTTCCGGATTCGGTGAAAGTGTAATGCCATAAGCATTCTGAATCTTCCGGCGAACCTGATCCACGGTGAAGTAGGTCACTTCCCCATAGTGCGGATCATACGCCGCATCATAATCAGCGGATACGCTGCGAAGATACGGGAGATCTGCGGTAAATACATAATCCTGATTCAATTTCCTTTTAAGACCTATA
>CALGTT010000099.1 GCA_937901485.1 uncultured Ruminococcus sp. | reverse complement strand
GTGATCTCCTGCACATCGGGATCAATTTTGCGGCTGCCGTCGCGTTCCGTCACCCCATCCACCTGTACCGCGCCGTTCTTCAGGATACCCTTGATATCACTGCGCGAATGGGGGGTACGGTTGGACAGCAGTTTATCAAGTCTGAGCTGCGCCATTGTTCCTCCGTTCTGCACCGCATTCCGGATACATATAATAAAAGGAATGCCAATCATCCAATAACGTTCAGGAGGTCATCCCATGAAACGCCATCTCAAATACTTACTCATTGCACCGCCGCTTCTGCTCTGTGCAGGGGCAGTATATTTCAGCCACAGCAGCTCTGCCGGCACGCAGCAGGAAATTCCTGCCGCATCGGAAGAACAGCGTTTGCAGTGGCTTGCCATGCACGGGCTGCACGGGAAAATGCTCCATGCAGAGCACATCACCGTTCCGGCGCAGTTCTCCGGCTGCTATGCGGATTATGCGGCTTTGCAGGAATCCCAGCAATTGCCGCTTGCCGTATACGCGGGCATGAGCGCGTCCTGCATCACCTACGAGATCACGGACAGTGAACCGCTGATGTATGCGGAGCTTCTGACAGCGGACGGCATCCTGATCGGGGCGCAGTGCTACCATCCCGAAGAGGGACGGACACTGACCATGTACGGCAAGCCGTACACAGCACCAACGGATGCATCGCCGCAGTAAGCTTATTTAAATGCAACAAACAGTTTGCCGACAAAGGGCAGATATCTTGCCTTGCCCTGCAGTGCGCTGACGAGCAGGAACAGGAATGCTGCAAACTGTACAAGACCGATCAGGACACCGATCAGCCAGCCAAGGAACGGGATCAGACTGATAATTGAGCTTGCGACGTTGAGCACAATATTTGTGACCAGCAGGATCAGTCCCTGATTTGCGTAGAACTTTGCAAACGCAGACTCCTTTGCTGCAACCAGCGGCAGCCAGAACAGGAACGGGATCGTCGCAAGAGCTGCAATACCCTTGTTGCCCTCGATATCATCGGCAGTGAACATGTCATTCACATCCTGCATGATCTCATCTTTCATCTGATTAAAATCCATATGTATGCCTCCTCCGTTTTTATTCATCGTCGTTCAGTGCGGAAATTGCAGCAATGAAGCCTGCCACATCTTTAAAGTCCTGATACACGGATGCAAAGCGGATATAGGCAATGGCATCGAGACTGCGCAGGCGTTCGAGCACGATCGAGCCGATCTTGTCAGAAGTCATCTGACTGTTCCAGCTTCCGGCATAGCGTTCCTCCACCTCATCGGCGATGGAATTGACCTGCGCAATGGTAACGGGACGTTTTTTGATGGCATGGTAGATACCGCTGAGGAGCTTGTTGCGGTCGAACGGTTCGAAAGAGCCGTCACGTTTGACAACGATGGGAAGCGGTTTTTCCACGATCTCATAGGTCGTGAAGCGTTTCCGGCAGCCCATGCATTCGCGTCTGCGGCGTTTTTTGTCTTCCAGCGGACGGGAGTCAATGACCTTGGAGTCCTCGTACCCGCAAAAGGGACACTTCATATCTGCCACCCCATTTCTGCATTTTTACACATTACAACGGTGTATACTACTTATTATACATAATTTCCCGCGCTCTGTCAATTCGGAAATTTCACAATATTACAGCAGGTTTTCGGTGTATTTTTCATATACAAACGGAATCTTCACAATTTCTTCATCCGTGTGTCAGCATCCGTTTACTCCCCTTTCCGCCTCTTTTCCGGTAATTACCTCAATAAAGCACATGAAAATCATGAACGGATTTTTGGGTTGTTTACAATATGATCCACATTTTCATCGGCATTTCGATAAAAATTAACTCAAACACGTCATAAAAACGTAAAGAAATTATGAAATATTTGTTAAAAATACCAATTGATTTGTGTGCAATTCTGTGCTATACTGTAGAATAAGGGCATATTGTCTGACGAAGGCAGCAGGGAGCATGACATAACGAATCATTCGACGCTGCTGCAAAACACAAAGGGGGAATTTCCAGTGAAAAAAAAGAGAACATTTCTGGCTGTCGGGTTGGCAGCACTCCTGGGATTAGGACTTGCAAAGCCGATGCTTTCAGCCTATTCCGAACCGGCAAGCCGCGACACGTTCACGGTAACGGACAGCAACCGCAGTGCGCTTCTGGGCGTTGACGATCCCGATGCATACTATCTGGGTGTAGCATCGCTGTTTTCCGTATTCCTGCGCGGCGATTTCAACGCGGAAGGCTCGGACTGCGAGGGCAGACTTGCGGCGGGCGGCAATGCAAACATCGGAACGATGGCGAACTATTCAGTCGGCGCAAGACTGGAGGAGGAATTCAGTGCGGCACAGGTCGTGATCGGCGGCGATACGCTCACAAATTTCCAGCCGAACGGCAAGAAATTCGTGGTCGGTGAAGTCGGCACGGTGGACGATGTCATTCTGGAGTATCACAACATCGGTCTTTGCGAGCTGTACGCGGGCGAGCTGATCGACTTCGACAAGGAATTCGCGCTGCTGAATGAACGCAGCCGGACGCTTGCAGAATCCGAGGAAAATGCCGAGCTGACGGTCAATCCGTACTACAGATCGGGCTGGACGGTAACGGGTACTGATCCCAATCTGAACGTGCTGAATCTGGATGCAGAAGCATTTGATACCTTCAACGGCGGCTATCTGGAGCTGAAGGTGTACATGCCGGAGGGTGCATATCTTGTCATCAACGTCCCCGGCGAGCATGTGGACATGCCTGTGACCAATGTTGTGGTGTATGACAACGAGGGGAACATCACACATAAAACAGGCGAAAACATGCCGATTCTTTACAATCTGCCGGATGCAGAGGACTTCTTCTACACCGGTTCGATTCAGGGTTCAACGCTTGCACCGAACGCGGATGCAGGCGGTGAGGAAGGCGGACATGTAGCGGGTGCGACCATTGCAAATTCCTTTGCAGGCGGCATCCAGTTCGGCTACTCCGCATTCAACCCGACAAGACTTGAGGAGCTTCCGGCAGAAACCACAACTACAACCACCACGACCACTACTCCGGAGACCACCACCACGACTACCACGACTACTCCGGAAACAACGACAACCACGACAACGACCACTCCGGAAACGACAACCACGACGACGACATCCACGACGACGACAACCACGACGACGACAACTACGACAACGACAACCACAACAATGGACGCGATGTCGGAAACCACAACCACAACACTCGAACCGAGAATTGAAACCACCACGACAACGGAAACGACCACCACGACCACTGAAACCACCACGACATCCACCACCGCCGCGGCAACAACAGCGGCAACAACCACCACAGCACCGAAGAAATCCGGTTCTCCGAACACCGGAGAAAGCAAGGCGATCCCTGCAGCGTGTGCAGCAGCTGCAGGCGCATTGCTTCTGATGGCAGTGACGCTGAAAAAGCTCAGATAATCAAAAAACAGCACCGGAGCAGATTTTGTTCCGGTGCTGTTTTATCATATGTCACTGCCAGAAGATCACCAGATCTTCGAGCATTTCAAATAAATGCGGATATTTCATTACTGTTGTCATTGATTTATCCGAGAGCATCAGTCCTGCGACCATCACAACGGACAGGACGGCGCAGAGGATCATAAGCCCGTACTGCGTTTTCCTGCGGAGCTTTGTGGTGCGCAGGATGGTGCAGGTACTGCCGAGGATCAGCACGGGCATGAGGTCGAACAGATAGCGCAGATGCATTCCGGCAAGGCAGAAATCCGCCCATGCAATGCACACTGCCATGACGAAGCAGCCGATCAGGAAACCGCGCTCCCGCAGCTTCTGCACCATCACGGCACGTCCCGACATCCGCAGAGAAGCGGGCAGCAGGAGGATTCCGGCAAGCAGGATGGGCGTGAAACATGCACCCATGATGATGTCAAGATAGACATACGCCTGATAGTTGGCTGTGCCCAGTCCCATCATGCCGAAGTGCGGAAACACATTGCGCAGACTCGGCATATGCAGGAAATAGTGATAGATCGCCGCCGGCAGTGCCGAAAGGCGGAGCCGGTTTGCATGGATGTCACTTACCGTGAGCTGGTAGGCTGCACCAAAATCCAGCGGTGAGCCGAAGCGTGCCTGATTATACCACATCAGTCCCGCTGCACAGGCGATCACCGGCAGCAGGAACGCGCCTGCCTGCTGGAGACGGTAACGCAGTGGGCTTTGCTTGTCCAGCAGAACGGACAGGAACACGGGCGCAAGCACCAGCAGGCCGATCGCCATGCTCGGACGGGAAGCGACCGCAAGTCCGGCGGAAAGTCCGCAGGCGGCAAACTGCACCAGACGCAGTACCTTGCGATCTGTCAGGCAGGCATTGCAGCCCAGCCAGAAGCCGGCAAAGGTAAAGCAGAGCGCGGAGGCGACCGCTGCGCCGTAAAAGTCCGGATACTGGAAGCAGTAGTACGCACCGCACAGGCAGGTCATGACCGGCATGAGCAGGAGCATCAGCAGGAGATTGGCACGCGGCACAAACAGCCGCACAGCCGACTGCACCGCAAGGGAAAGAAAGAGGATCGCAAATACCGCGAAAAACTCATTGACTGTCTCCATCGGCGGCAGTGAGCCGGTGCACCAGTAAACCGGATAGAAGAATGTAAGAACGGGGGCAATGCCGAAATAGGAGTAGTATTTCCCCTCATAATACGCCCTGTCCCACTCGGCTTTGATGCCCGATCCGCCGCGCAGAGAATTGTCATAGA
>CALGTT010000098.1 GCA_937901485.1 uncultured Ruminococcus sp. | reverse complement strand
TCGCGCTATGGGCTGATCGCCTACGCCTCGTCCTTTGACCAGATCGGCACGCTCAGCCGCAGTGTGACGGATGCCGCCATGCTCCTGCAAGCCATCTGCGGTCATGATCCGATGGATGCAACCTGTGTAAACCGGAATTATCCCGATTTTGCGGAGAATCTGAATCCGGAGATCAAGGGACTGCGCATCGGTGTTCCGAAGGAATACTTTGCCGCACATGTGGACGATGCCGTGAAAGCGGCTGTTATGAATGCACTGCACCGCATGGAGCAAAAAGGCGCAGTACTGCGTGAGATCTCCCTGCCGTCTACGGAATATGCTGTCAGTGCCTATTATATCCTCGCATCCGCGGAAGCATCCTCCAATCTTGCCCGCTTTGACGGCGTAAGATTCGGATACCGCGCACAGGGGTGTGACACACTCACAGAGCTTTACGAGCGCACCCGCAGCGAGGGCTTCGGCGCAGAGGTCAAACGCCGTATTCTGCTGGGGACATTCGTCCTCAGCGCGGGTTATTATGATGCCTATTATATGAAGGCAAAGGCGGCGCAGCACAGGATCGCAGAAGAACTGCGGCAGGCTTTGCAGGACTGCGACCTCATCGCCGCACCGTCCGCGCCCGAAACTGCCTTTCCCCTCGGTGAACGCCTGCACCGGCATGTGCAGATGTACCAATCGGATCTGTGCACGATTCCGGCGAATCTTGCAGGTCTGCCGGCGGTCAGCATTCCCTGCGGCAGTGTGAACGGTCTGCCCGTCGGACTGCAATTGCTGGGCAGACATTTCGGTGAGCAGACGCTTCTCAATGCCGCGCTCGCCTGTGAGCAGGAGGTGCAGTATGCCGCAATATGAAACCGTCATCGGGCTGGAAGTCCATGCAGAGCTGAACACAGCCTCCAAGATCTATTGCAGCTGCAAAAACGCATTCAGCCGCGAACCAAATACACAGATCTGTCCCGTGTGCATGGGACTTCCGGGTGCACTGCCCGTACTCAATGAAGCAGTTGTGGACTATGCCATCCGTATGGGACATGCCCTGCACTGCCGCATCAACCGCGTCTGCCGTCAGGACAGAAAGCAGTATTTCTATCCCGACCTGCCCAAAGCCTACCAGATCTCACAGGCGGATCATCCCCTGTGCGAGCATGGCTATCTGGACATAGAAGCGGACGGCGTACAGCGTCGTGTGCGCATTGCGCGTATCCATATCGAGGAGGATGCCGGAAAGCTCCTGCATGATGCATCCTGCTCCGGTACGCTCATTGATTTCAACCGCTGCGGTGTGCCGCTGATCGAGATCGTAACAGAACCCGATCTGCGCAGCAGCACCGAAGCCAAGGCATTTCTTGATGCTGTCAAAGCCATCCTGCGCTATCTCGATATTTCCGACTGCCGGATGCAGGAAGGCTCGCTGCGCTGTGATGTCAATGTTTCCATCCGTCCGACAGGATGTGCAGAATATGGAACGCGCTGTGAACTGAAAAACGTCAACAGCTTCAGTGCAGCGGTACGCGGCATCGAATATGAAGAACGCCGACAGACAGCCATTCTTGCAGCTGGCGGCACGGTGGCGCAGGAAACGCGCCGCTGGGATGACGCTGCCGGCAAAAGCATCCTCATGCGTTCCAAGGAGGATGCACAGGACTATCGGTATTTCCCCGAACCCGATCTGCGGACGATCGCCGTGGAGGAAGCAAGGGTGCAGGAGCTTCTGGAGAGCCTGCCTGAGCTGCCGGACGCAAAGGTGCGCCGATATATAAAGGAGCTGGGGATCTCTCCAGCGGATGCATCACTTCTCACGGAAACGCCGGAACGCGCCGCTTATTTTGATGCCTGCTGTGCACAGGGCACATGCAGTGCGCAGAGCATCTGCAACTGGATTCTCGGTGATGCTGCAAAATATACCAATGATACCGGAATT
>CALGTT010000097.1 GCA_937901485.1 uncultured Ruminococcus sp. | reverse complement strand
TATTTTTATTATACCACAGTTGACTGATTTTTTACAGAGTTTTTTTCGGAGGCTCCAAGATTAGGGAATGTGGGGACAAATTCAATTACCTATCGACCATTTTGAAAAAGTCAAGTAAATTTTCAGTTTGGGTTTTCGCTTCAATATCGGATAAAACATCGGGATTATCAGAAAGATATTCGTAGATATGCTGATACCAGATTATGTATTCTGAAGCCAGACTTTCATCGGTTATTCCGGAATCTGCTTTTTGAAGCCCGAATGTTTTTTTTAATGACGCCATGAAGCAAATTTGTCTGATTGCATTTTCCATAGCTGCTCTATCAACTAAATCCAGAACTTTAGATACAATTTTAAGGTAATCGTTTTGTGAAGAAGCTGATTTCAGCAATTCACCCAATGGAACATTTTCAACATCAAAATTAATTTGTTCTGCTATATGATCGAAGTATCTTCTCCCATCTCCAGGAGAATAGATGATATCCCCCATTCGTATATTATTATTTAATGATAAGGAAGAAAAACGTATTTTTTCAATCTGTTCTTTTATATTTAAAGTGCTGCAAGCTACATCGTAGTTAGTTGAGGAAGCGATAGCTGCCCTCCATTCTTCTGCGGTCACTTGATCAATCTGGTTCGTATATGATAATTTTGAAATAATAGTACTAATGGAAATAAATAATGCAATTACGGCTTCCGAATTATCTTTATCTATTTTTCCATTGAACCATTTTACAATAATTTGATCGTTATCCTCAGGTGAAACAGATTTAATTAACAATTCTCGAATAATCGGAGCATCGATCATGGGAACCATATTGTTTCCTTTTTTCTTGTATGTATTACGATTACGCATTAGTACTTTTTTGAATAGAAAAGCGTATTTCTTCTTGAGCAATGATTCTTTAGATGAAATATCAATGCTGTAATCGGTGTTCCAATTGTAAAAAGCCATTACCTCTTCATATATTCGACGAACTCCGATGAACCCAATTTTATCAGCAGATAGGTTGATTTTCGTTGTGTGTATTTCATCCATCTTATAAGATCTACTGGTATTGTAGGGGGAAAATGCTTGTATCCATTCATTATAAGTTGAGTTTTCAATTGCATCTGATAGGCTTAATTTACAAAGTATGAGTTTAATTATAGTAAATAGCATAGATGCATCATTATAATCGCCCAAATCTAATTCGTTATTCAGCCAAGCACGCAGCATTACACCGTTCATGTACATTTCATCATCGTCATCATCGAGCAATTCCTCATCTGTCAATTCATCACCATCTTGGTTTGGAAACATAAGAATTAATAAAGTTCTAATGACAGGTTCGTCTTCATATGTGAAAGGAATACCTTGATTATCTTGTGAGAGTTCTCTATTAGGAAACTGCACATTTTGTGATAAGAATGTATAAATTGGATCGAGTATTGATTCAATGTCAAAATCATTATCCAACTCATAATAGGAGCGAACTTGATCGTATATGCTTTGTAAATCAATTGGTCTTTCTTTGTTCATAAATACCTCCAAATTTTCTTAGTTGAGGGATGAAAAAAGAGAAATCTCATCCCTTCCTTGATCGAAAAAAGTATGCTATACTAAAACTGCAACCAGCGGATGAGTGCAGAAAGGAGCAATCTCAATGAAAACACAGTCCTTAACGTTCTATGGTGAGCATTCACGCTCACCGCCAAGATGACGGAATCATAAGCGGCTGCCGGGATCACATCCGGTTGAAAGCCGATGGGTGTTGGTACTGGTTTTTCCATACTTCCGAGAATAGCGTAACTCATGTATCCTGAAAAAATGATAAAATAATCGGAAGATTGGAAGAGATTTAATGCGATAAAGGAGAAAAAACGTGAAAATATACAAATTAATCAAATCCGGCATTCTGCCGGAAGGAAGCATCAGTCTTAATGGCTGCAAAAAACCGGTGGAGAAGATCGTGAGCGAGATATTGGGGTACAAACTGTTGTATCTCGACGGGGAGAACAAGTACATTCGTCTTTCTACCCACTATCAGAAGATCACAGATGATGATCTGAGGATGCTGGTAAGGGAGCTGATCGCTCCGGCTGACAGAAACGGAGTGCCGACAAGAGTGATCAGAGATGCGATTGATATTTTGGCTGAAACCATGGAATTGCAGGTCGATCTTGAAGCATTAGCTCAAAACAGCTGGCATCTGATCAATCTGAAGAACGGGGTATATGACATCAACAGTCAGAAGCTCCTGCCGCACGATATCAATTATGGGTTCGATTATTGTCTGAACTTCAATTATATTACACCGGAGAAACGCCAGCTGACAACGTATGGTTATTATCTGAATTCAAGTGTTGGAGCCGAAAATGCCGAGAGCATCAGAATCCTCATCGGTTACGCACTTTCCTCTATCACGGATGTGAAAAAAGCTGTGATCATAGTGGGTGCACCCCATTCGGGAAAATCCAAGATCCTTGATGTGATTGAAAGGGCAGTGGGTACGGAATATGTGCGTACGAATCCTTTTCACAAAATTGGTTCCGAGCAGGCTGTAGCAAGCTATCTTGGCGGAGCTCGTGTGAATCTGAGCCGTGATGTCAAAATAGGGGCGATCCGTGAGGATGAGGGCTTCAAGAGTGTCATCAGCTGTGAGCCGATCAACGGCAGACTGCTTTATCAGAATTCCAGAACCGTTACGCCCCGTGTAAGATGTATTGCAGCCAGCAATTCCGTTCCTCGTTTTAAGAATCCGGATGATGCCAGTCTGGACAGGCTTATTCTGATAAAAATTAAAGGATACAAAGGAAAAATAGATCATCAGCTCCCTCAGCAGCTGTACAGTGAGGTGGACAGCATCTGTTCAGAGGCAATTGATACTCTGAAGGGATTTGTTCAGTCAAATTACGATTTTATGCTGAGCGAAGAGTCATTGGAACTGCTGAAGCATGAGAAAGCCAAGCTGCATACGGTGGAAAGCTTTCTGGACGAGAATTACCAGAAAGATGCCAATGGCAGAGTGTCCAGCGTTGTCCTTTATGAGCAGTACTGCAGCTGGTGCAGACAAAACGGATTCGATCCAATTGGCAAGAATACATTTTATGATACAGTCAGAAATGACGGCAGCATTATGTACAGAAAGGTACCTGCGGGCAATTCCTATGTAAACGGTTTTTGGGGTATATCCAGAAAAAATCAGGACAGCACAGCCATTCATGATGAAATGGATTGTACATACAATTGTCCTGACAATATGCAGGAGGTAGTGTAAGATGACGGAAAATCTGAAAACAGCATCAATACAAATCAGAGTGAGCAAGGATGAAAAGGCACTGATTGAAACGAAAGCCGCAGCGAGCGGAATGAAAGTAAGCGATTACCTGCGTACAGCAGCACTGAACGACGAAACCACCATCACACTTGAGGAAGGTGCAGCCATCGCCCGTTTACTGGTCGAAATGCAGAAGAACCTGAATCATATGTGTGCAAAAGGTGTTGTTTCGGACAGATACGCTTCTCTGCTGCTCCACAAACTGGAAGAGACCTGGGAGCTTTTCGATCAGGTTTCAGAAAAGCTGACAGATATGCATCAGATTGCAGATGAAGATGAGGAGGCAGCATCATGAGCATTCTCAGGTTTGTGAACGGCAGGAATGACAGCCGTAAATATCTTGATGACATGGTGGATTACGTTTGTGCTGCATCCAAGACGGACAACGGAAAGCATGTAGGGACCTCAGGATGCTATGCGAAACATCCTGTAAGGGATATGATGGCGGTTAAGAAGATGTATCACAAGACCCATGGTAAGCAGGGAGAGCATTTTGTGCTTTCCCTGACACCGGACAATGCGAACAACAGCGACGCACTCTATATGGAGATTGCTGATGAGATCGTCAAAAGGTTCAATGAATACCAATGTGTATATGCACTGCACAAGGATACCGGTACCAGACATCTGCACATTGTGATGAATTCTGTTGCATACACGAACGGTAAAAAGTTTTCGCAGGGTCCAGAGGATTTGAACAGGTTCAAGCTTCATTGTAATGACATATTGCAAAAGCACCATTTTGACATCATCCGCACAGGAGCAAAGGATCTGCGTGACAGCACACCGTATTCACAGGAAGACGGCTTCGATTTTCTGGAAATTTCTGATGACGTACCAGAACCACGACCGAAGGAGATTGATCTCATCATGGATCCTGATGATGATCCATACGAAAACCCGAACTGTCATTGTGACTATCATTGTAATGACAATAACAGCGGACTTGTAATCGAAAGAGAGGACTCTTATATGAAAAATGATCTGACAAATGGTTATGCAGCGATGTACCCTGATCCGGTGTCTTACGGCACACCACAGTATGTGTCACAGGTACCGGCACAGCAAAGACAGAATGAACTCCCGGCTGAAGCGACTGTGTTACCTACCTTGGAGCTGGATCAGAGTACCAACTACGTTATCAAGGCAGGAGAAGCGACCTCAAATGCCCAGATGATGTCACTGTTTACAAGCATTCAGTCGCAAATGGACGATCGTTCAGTACCCAATGCCAAACTCGGCATGGCAGTTATGGATAAGCTGAAGCAGAACGGTATGTTGTGTAATGTTAGGATCAATGGAGCTGCCACCATTACTTTTGATCTCAGTCAGGCAGGAGAGAAAAACGATGCCATTATTGATATTTCTCCCGATCCCATGAATTCATTATAACACAGAATTATTTGTTTTTCAAGTATTTCCCTAAAAAACATGCCGCTCGCACAGCATCCGATACGGGTGGCATGATGGGATAATTGAGATAAAGTCGGATTCTTCCGCTATATATTATTACAATGAGCCGGAAGTACTGTTTGGTAAATTGTAACAGATCAAATCTTCGGGCTAATCTTATTTCCAAACGGAGGTCATTGTATGAATCAGATTCGCAAAAACGAAGCCTACGATGAAGTGCTGAATGAGCTGAGTGAACGCATTGCCGTATTGCAGACAAAAGAAACCCGTTCTGTAAACAAAAACCAATTCCCCCTGTCTGAAAAGTTCCTGCTGACAGTCAAGGAAGCCTCTATCTACTTCAACATCGGCGAGAACAAGATGCACAGGATCGCAGCTGAGTATCTGGAATCGGACCACAGATTTGTCATCCAGAACGGCGGCAGAACCATGATCAACAGAAAGAAGTTCGAGGACTTCCTCAATAACAGCACATCCATCTGATTGAAGTAAAAAGTGATTGAAAAGAAGCCCCGAATGTGATATAATAGTATTGCAGCGGGGCTTCTTTCCATAGAAAGGAGTTTCGTGATGAGCGAAAAGAGAAGGGATAAAAGAGGAAGAATTCTGCGTAATGGTGAACATCAACGCAAGGATGGAATGTACCAGTACAGCTATATTGACATTATGGGGAAAACACGTTGTCTGTATAGTTGGCGGCTGGAAGCTACCGATCCGCTTCCTTCTGGTAAGCGGAAGTGTGTTTCGCTGCGTGAAAAGGAACGAGAGGTGCAGAGATGCAAAGACGATAGTATCGTTCCTTATGGAGGCGATCTGACAGTTTTGGAACTTGTCAAGAAATATACATTGCAGAAACAGGGAGTTAGAGAATCCACAAGAACAGGCTACCAAACCGTCATTAATATGCTGAGTAAGGATGCGTTTGGTGCAAAGCGAATTGATAAGGTGAAACTTTCCGATGCAAAAGGCTGGCTGATTCAGTTGCAGCGAAATGGCAAAGGCTATAGTTCCATACATACTATCCGTGGCGTGCTTCGTCCAGCATTCCGTATGGCGGTGGATGATGACCTGATACGCAAGAATCCGTTTGATTTTGAGCTTGCCACAGTTGTAATCAATGACAGCGTAACAAGAGAAGCCATCACCCACAAGCAGAAGCGGCAGTTCCTGGAGTTTGTCCGCACTGACAAACATTTTTGCAAATACTACGATGCGATCTACATCCTGTTTTACACAGGCTTGCGTATCTCTGAGTTTTGCGGACTGACGGTCAGCGACATTAACTTTGAGGAGAAAACGCTTTCCATTGAACGACAGCTGCAAAGAACGAGCGATATGCGTTACGTCATTGGACAGCCGAAAACAAAAGCAGGTGTGAGAGTCATTCCACTGCAGGATGAGGTGTGCAACTGTTTCAGAAGAATTGCAGAGAATCAGAGACATTACAGGCGTAAGCCTATCATTGCTGACCAAAATGGCAAGGGACATGGCGGATTTCTGTTTCTGGACAAGAATGGGATGCCAATGGTAGCGTTGCATTGGGAGAAATATTTTCAGCGAATCTGCAAGAAGTACAATGAAATCTATAAAGAACGTATGCCTAAAGTCACGCCACATGTTTGCAGACATACCTATTGTTCTCACGCCGCATCTGCGGGTATGAATCCCAAGCATTTGCAGTATTTGATGGGACACTCTGATATTGGCGTGACACTGAACACATACACGCATATCGATTTTGATAATGTACGGCAGGAAGTAGAGAGTCTGCAAAAAAACGTTTTGTAAATTACAAAAAACGTGGGCATTTTACAAAGAAATTTACAAAGAATGACCATGAAAATACGGGTTGATTCGTGGCAAGTCATATGTCAATAGGATTGCATGGAATATTTGAAAACCCCGAAAATACGAAGAAATCAAGGAGAAATGAGATATGTATAAAATCATGTTCGTCTGCCACGGCAATATCTGCCGTTCCCCCATGGCAGAATTTATTATGAAAAAACTGGTAAAAGATGCGGGCTTGCAGGATGCGTTCTGCATCGCGTCAAGCGCGACGAGCACTGAGGAGATCTGGCATGGAAAGGGAAATCCCGTCTATCCGCCGGCGAGGCGGGAACTGCTCAGGCACGGCATCTCCTGCGACGGAAAATTTGCTGTGCAGGTGCAGAAAAGCGACTACGACCGCTATGACCTGTTCCTTGTCATGGACAGCAATAATCTTCGCAATATCGGCAGAATTTTTGGTGCTGATCCTGAACATAAGGTGCATAAGCTCCTCGAATTCGCCGGCAGAACGGATGATGTTGCCGATCCCTGGTACAGCGACCGCTTTGACATCGCCTATCAGGATATCTATGAGGGCTGTGAAGCCCTGCTTTCCTATCTGACAAAGGAGTGACTATGCCAAATTTAATTGAAATTTCGGACTTTTCTGCACCGGAACTGGATGCCTACCGGCTCTCCGAGGTGCATCTGCGCCGGTACTATGAACCAGCTGCGGGGCTGTTCATTGCTGAAAGCCCCAAGGTCATCGAACGTGCGCTCAATGCAGGCTATGCCCCCGTTTCCATGCTGGTTGAGGAAAAGCATGTCAGCGGTGAGGCGCGGGAAGTCATCGCGCGGTGCGGTGACATTCCGGTCTATGTCTCACAGCCGCATGTGCTGACCGGGCTGACCGGCTACCAGCTCACGCGCGGCGCACTCTGCGTGATGCGCAGACGCGCACTCCCGTCCGCCGAGGAGATCTGTAAGGGAGCGCGGCGCATTGCTGTGCTTGAAAATGTCGTCAATCCGACCAATGTCGGCGCGATCTTCCGCAGTGCGGCGGCACTGCACATGGACGCGGTGCTTCTGACTGCACCGTGCAGCGATCCGCTCTACCGCCGTGCGGCAAGGGTGAGCATGGGCACGGTCTTTCAGGTTCCGTGGACATACCTCGACAGCTCCGCTGTGCCGATCGACTGCCTGCACGAGCTGGGCTTCCGCACAGCGGCAATGGCTCTGTGTGAGGATTCCGTGGACATTGACGATCCCCATCTCATGGCGGAGGAACGCCTTGCCGTCATTCTCGGCACGGAAGGGGAGGGGCTTGCACCAGAAACGATCGCCGGCAGCGACTATACCGTCTGCATCCCCATGTCCCATGGTGTGGATTCCCTGAATGTGGCAGCGGCAAGTGCGGTCGCATTCTGGCAGCTCGGCAGAAAATGAGCAGAATTTGCCTGTTTCGTGGCTTTTGTGCAAAATATGAACTGAGTTACAGCAAAAAAGCACAAAAATGCAATAAAAATCACACAATTTGTTATTGCTTTTTGTAAAAAAATCAGGTACAATAGAGTTATAAAGAGTAATGCAATGACAAAGACGCACAAAGAAGCGCAGCTGTACTGCAAATACGATTTTACATCGCAGAACTGCTGTACCGCCTCTCCTATGAACCGCTGGTCAGAATGCGCTCATAGTACAAACTCATGCGATATTTGCAGACAGGCACTGCGTTCCGTTTTTCGCGGTGCACCATAGGGCAGCATGGTCGTTCTGTACATATTCCGCATCCCCAATCACCCCTGCAAGTGCGCAGGGGTGATGCTTTTTGTCGGGAAAGCATTACAAAATGATAGTATTGTGCAAAAACAGAACAGGATACTGCAAGATTATTCCATGAAAAACGTGGTATAATACAGACAGAACAAAACAACACTATCCAAAAAGGAGTTATGCATATGAAGCTTACAGAAATCATGCAGTCCGCATATGGCAAGGCACTTGCTGACTGCACCAACGAGGAAATCTACTGCGCCCTGCTGCGTGCAGTGAACGAAATGGCAGCACAGAAGCAGGCTGCACCTGCCAAGAAGAAGCTCTACTATATCTCCGCAGAATTCCTCATCGGAAAGCTGCTGTCCAACAACCTCATCAACCTCGGCATCTATGACGAAGTGAAGTCCCAGCTTGCACAGGCTGGCAAGGACATTACGGAAATTGAGGAGCTGGAAAACGAACCGTCCCTCGGAAACGGCGGTCTTGGCAGACTGGCGGCGTGCTTCCTCGACTCCATCGCGACCCTCGGTCTGAACGGCGACGGCGTGGGTCTGAATTATCATTTCGGTCTGTTCCGTCAGGTGTTCAAGAAGAATGCGCAGACTGCACAGCCCGATCCGTGGATCACGCAGTGCTGCTGGCTTAACCGCACGGATGTGACCTATCCGGTCAAGTACCGCGGGCTTGAAGTCACCGCAAGGATGTATGACATCAACGTGACCGGTTACGGCAGTACCACCAACAAGCTCCACCTGTTTGATATCGAGAGCGTGGATGAATCCATTGTGGAGGATGGTATTGATTTCGATAAATCCGATATTGCGAAGAATCTGACGTTGTTCCTCTATCCTGACGACAGCGATGATGCCGGAAGACTCCTGCGCATCTACCAGCAGTATTTCATGGTATCCTGTGCGGCACAGCTCATTCTGGATGAAGCAGAGGCAAAGGGCTGCAAGCTGCATGATCTGCGCGACTATGCGGTCATCCAGATCAACGACACCCACCCGACCATGGTCATTCCGGAGCTGATCCGCCTGCTCATGGAGCGCGGTCTGACGATGACGGAAGCGATCGAAGCGGTGGAGGGCTGCTGTGCCTACACCAAC
>CALGTT010000096.1 GCA_937901485.1 uncultured Ruminococcus sp. | reverse complement strand
TGTCCGCTTTCAGCAAAATGTCCCCTGCCATCCACATGTGCAGATCGAGATACTGCATCTTCGTCACATCGTCCTGCCCCTGTACGCGGCTGTAATACTTCGCCGTCAGCTCCTGCGGATCGGGGGCATCCGTCCGGATCTTCAGGATCGCTTTGCGCTCCTCCGGCGTGAACATGTACGCGTTGCCGATAAAACATTCCTCAATATCCTTTCCCTTGCGGATGAAGAAATTCACGCCGCGCTTTGCCGGAAGCCGCTGTGCAAGTCTGCCGATACCGCGGCGCAGAGCTCTGGGGAGTCTGTCATAGAACGTGGAATCCGGCTCGCTGTAGACATTGTAGCCGCCGAAGATCTCATCTGCGCCCTCGCCCGACAGCACGACCTTGACCTGCTGTGCCGCCAGTCCGCAGACGAAATACAGCGCGACCGCCGAAGGATCGGCAAGCGGCTCGTCCATATGGTACTGGATCCTGCCGAGGGAGTCCCAGTATTCCTCCGGCGTGATGACCTTGCTGAAATTCTGCCTGCCGATCGCCCTTGAAAAATCCTTTGCCCAGCCGATCTCGTTGTAGCGTTCATCCTCGCCGAAGCCCACGGTAAAGGTCTTGTCCACCTGTGCGGCGGCGGCGGCATAGCTCGAATCCACGCCGCTGGAGAGGAACGAGCCGACCTCGACATCCGCGATCTTGTGCGCCTGCACGGAATCACGGAATACTGCGGAAATCTCACGCACCCAGTCCTCCAGAGAGGGCTTGTCATCGGGCTGGAACTGCACATCCCAGTAACGGCGGATGTCCAGTTTTCCGTCCTTGTAAATGAAATAATGCGCCGGCTGCAAGCGGAACACGCCCTTGAAAAAGGTTTCCTCCATCGCGGAATACTGGAATGTCAGATATTCCTCCAGAGCCGCGGTATTCAGCTCCTTTCGGAACTGCGGATGCTGCAAAAACGCCTTGATCTCCGAGCCGAACAGCAGCGTTTCCCCCATTCTTGCATAGTACAGGGGCTTGATGCCGAAGAAATCGCGTGCGCCGAACAGCGTTTTTTCGCGCTTGTCCCAGATGACGAACGCAAACATGCCGCGCAGTCTGTCCAGAAGCTGTTCGCCCCAGAGCGCATAGCCGTGCAGGAGCACCTCGGAGTCGGTGTTCGTCCGGAATACACAGCCCTGTTCCTGCAATTGCGCACGAAGCTCCCGATAGTTGTAGATCTCCCCGTTAAAGACGAGGACGAGGCTGCCGTCCTCGCTGTACAGCGGCTGGTTGCCCTGCTCGCTGACATCAATGATGCTCAGCCGCCTGTGACCGAGGGCAATGTCCGCATCGGTATAGCACCCCTCCGCGTCCGGCCCTCTGTGGCGGATGGTGTCCATCATGGCGCGGATGACCTGTCCGTCATCTCCGATCTGGTTCGTAAATCCGACAAAGCCGCACATATTGTTTCCTCCGATTCTTGTTTCTTTTCTTATTATACTACAGAACACTCCGGTTTGCAACAAAATTTTCAGATTTTCTAAAAACATGCGGAAAAGCACTTGCAAAATCCGGCGGATTGCGTTATAATAATGGTATACCCATTTGCAGAAGAAAGAAAATGCCCAAGGGCATCGTGATAACAGAAAGAAAACCACGGAGGACAACAGCATGGCACAGAAAAAAAGAAAGCATGGCAAAGTGGAAGCACGCAAATCCAAGCCCCTGATCCGGTTCAAGCCGGGCGTACTGATCGTTCTGATCCTGATCGCATTCGGCGGCTGTTTTGCCCTGTACCTGATCAGTGCGACCTCACAGGAGGATTACTGGGAGCGCGAGATCGTCGGAAGCACGGATACGACGGATGAAACCATTCCGGTCGGCGAGGGCGTGCCCTCCGCGGCGGTCAATCCCGTTCCGCAGTCCCCTGCCGTAGATCCGGCGCATATTTCGGTCTGCGCATGGATCGGTGAAGTGCGCGAACTGACCACATATTATCAAACGGCATCCGAGATGGTCTTTTCGGATGCCGTTTCCGGTCTGTCAGAATCGGAGATGCGAAGCATTGCCAGAAAGCTTTCCGACATCAGCCCTCTGGCGGTCTATTTCTGGTGGAATACCCCTGCGGACGCTGAGAAAGTGCAGACCTTTGCGGGCATCATGCAGGAACAGCTGCGGACAACGCCGATCTACCTGCTCTCTGCCGTCCCCCCTGCGGAGGATGCCGAGCAGAGCCGCGCGGTGAACCGCTGGAATGAGGAGCTGTTCGCCCTTGCTGACAATCTCGGTCTGTACTATGTCGATATCAGCACCCCCCTCAAGGGCAATGACGGCTTTCTTTCGCCGGAATTTGCGGACGAAAAGAAGCTGTATGCCGCCATCGGGGAGGCGATACTGACGCATGTGGTGCAGTGAGTCCTACAGCACTGTCTCCATCCCGATCTTCTGCGCCTTCATCCCCAGCTTTTCGTAGAAGCGCATCGCGCCCTCGTTGCATGTCCACACGTTCAGCGTGACATTGTAGCACCCGATCTGCCGCGCGTAGTCAAGCACATGCGCATACAGTGCCGTGCCCACATGCTGACCGCGTGCTGATTCGTCCACACAGAGATCATCAATATACAGCGTCCTGATGTCCGTCAGGACGTTGTCATTTTTGTGCTCCTGCACGATGCAGAACGCGTAGCCGAGCAGTGCACCGCTTTCATCCCATGCCCC
The DNA here is from genome assembly GCA_937901485.1 of uncultured Ruminococcus sp. GTDB lineage: Bacteria > Bacillota > Clostridia > Oscillospirales > Ruminococcaceae > UBA3855. Next base: position 6,563 of record CALGTT010000096.1, on the reverse strand, counting down.
GAATACCGGACGGTTTTCATCCTGCAAAAGCACCGCAAGCTCCGCGTCCGTGTACTTCTTGCAGCCGCCCCTGAACAGATCCGGTCTGCCCTCATGATGCACCTCCAGCACCTGATACAGCAGGCGGTCAATGTCCGGAATGTCCGGAATTCCGGCTTTTTTGATGTTCATCGTGATTCCTCCCATATTGCATACTGTACCTTCATTATAGCACCCACGCAGGAAAATGTCAAACTGCGCCTGCTTTTCTGAAAGGAAAAATTTTTCGTCATTTTATGTTCACAATGCCGATTTTGCCGGAAGATATTGATTTGTAAGGAAAAATGTGCTATAATAGGTGCAGATTGATTTTGACCGAAAGAGGTGACATGCTTGGAATATATCATCCCCATTATCCTATGCCTGCTTCTGGCGGCTGTGATCCTGCTGTTCGTCATCCGTGCTGTCCGTCTGCGCAGACGGCGTTTGCGCACGATTCAGCGGCTGCGTCAGCTTCGGATGCAGGAACAGGAACGCGCTGCAAAGGAACAGCAGCATATGGGCTTTCAGCAGCTCCATGAGCAGCAGAATGCCGAGGAGGAATATCAGCAGATCGAAGCCATGCAGCGCGGTAAAACACCCGAAACTGCCGACGATGCGAAGGAAACCGCACTGCGCACCCCGAATGCCGCAGAGCTTGCACGCATCCATGACTGCTATGTGCCCGTGATGACGGCACAGTACCACAATCCGCCCGTGAATGCCGTTTCCCTGACTGAACAGGAGGCAGCGGCACAGGGCTTTTCGTTCCGCAAAAAGTCCAGAGCCGTGCGCATCACGAATTACCACGGCGAGGCGGCACAGCTCACCGTGCCCGCACTCATCGGCGGAATGCCCGTCAATGAGATCGGCACAGGGGCATTTGCCGGCAATCGTACGCTCCGCCGCGTGGAGCTGCCGACTTCCGTACGCAAGCTTGGAACAAACGTGTTCCACGGTGCGTCGATCGAGGTCTGTGTGCTTGCCGCACAGATCCAGACACTTCCTGCCGGTACATTTGAACAGTGCAGAAACCTTTCCGAGGTACAGCTTCCGCAGACGCTGTTCCGCATCGGGGAAAACGCCTTTTCCGAATGCGCGTCCCTGCACCGCATTACATTTCCGGCGGCATTGCAGCAGATCGGGGATCATGCATTCCGCGGCAGCGGTCTGTCGGATTTCACAATCACGCCGCAGACACATCTTGGCAACGGCGCGGCGTTCTGCCACACCCCCCTGCACAACAACTACCAGTTCATTCTGTCCGCACTCCGGAACGACCGCGCGGACATTCTTCTCTGCGGCAGCCGCGTATCCGGTACGCTCATCTTCCCTGCCAATATGCATATGCTCGTGCACCGCGCCGCGCTGGAATTTTCCTCGGCGCATGAGTTCGATTTCTCCAAATGCGCTTCTGTGATCATCAGCAGCGAAGCGTTCCTGCTCCATGTGGTGCAGGATGGGTTCATCCCCCCGAAGCGTCCGGCAAAGATCATTCTGCCGGCGCATACAAGCCCCGTGCATTTCCCGCCGCGCATTACAGCCGCCAATCCCGATGGTACGCCGTTTTCACAGGACACCGTGAAGATCCCGCAGGCGCAGTGCGAGGAAGCATCCTGCACGGTGCATACCGCCGAGCATGTGCTTGCGTCCTACAGCATCCGCGGCAGTATGCAGGACATGACGCTTGTGCAGGAGCAGGGACGGCTGTTCCATGCGGAGCATCACGCCTTTGTCACACCGGAGCTGGTATCTCTGAATGCGCCGCTTTCCGGAAGCTGTGCGGAGCTGTTCAGCGTCCGCTGCAGGAAGGTACAGCGCGTGCAGTTCATGGAAAATGGCGAAAAGATCACCAAATACATCCCTGACCGCGCCCTGATCGGCACGCTCCACGAGGAGCTTTTGCCGGCATTTTGCGGTGACGGGCAGTACTTCTTTGACCGCCGTGTCTATGACGAGGTGTTCAAGCGCGGCACATTCCGCTGGACGGACGGCAGCATCCGTCAGCTCACGCAGAAACAGCGTCTGCTGATGTGCTTCGATGTCCTGCGCAGTACCCAGCGTGCGCATGAGGGTGCGCCAATGCTGTATGTGGAATATCTCTGCGCACATCTGCGATACGCCCGCAAGCTCTGCAAGAAGATCGCGCCGACACATCCGGACTATCTGCCGTGGCTTGCACAGCAGGATCCGAAGGTGTGGTTTGTGATGCTGCGTGCGGCAAGGAGAAGCGGGACGGAGTAATGTTTCGGCTTATTTCTGCGTTCGCAGAAAAGGCTTTTGCAACTGACTGCTGCCATTTGGCAGCAGTTTTTTTCAGATCCCTGTAATTTTCATCCCCCGTCTGCGTCCTATAGAACAGAAGAAAGGAGGAATGCTTATGGATGACCAGCAGATCATTGCCCTGTACTGGGAGCGCGACGAATCCGCAATTGCCGAATCTTCGCGGAAATACGGCACATACTGCCGCACGGTCGCCGACAATATCCTGCACTGCACGGAGGATGCGGAGGAGTGCGTCAATGACACATGGCTTCGCGCATGGAATGCCATGCCGCCGGAAAAGCCGAATGTCCTGCGCCTGTTTTTCGCAAGGATCACGCGCAACCTCTCCCTCACGCGCTGGCGCAGGAATCATGCGGACAAGCGCGGCGGCGGCGAACTGCCGCTGATCCTTGAGGAACTGCGCGAATGCACTGACCGCACCGCCGATGTGGAATCACAGGCGGACTATCACGCCATGCAGGAAAGCCTGCACCGCTTCCTGCAAACGCTCCCCGACCGCGAGCTGCATCTCTTTCTGGGGCGGTACTTCTACGCAAGACAGCTGCCGGAGCTTGCCGAAAGATCGGGGATCACCGTCAAGCACGCATCCGTCATCCTGCACCGCACACGCAGGCGGCTGCATGAACATTTTGTCAAGGAGGGCTTTGGAGATGAAAAATGACGAATTACTGGACATGATCGGCAGCACCGAGGATGCACTTCTGGAAAAAGCAGAAGCTCCTGCAAAAAAGCCGCACATCCACTGGAAACGCTATGCCGCACTTGCCGCGTGTCTGGTGCTCTTTGCATCGGGGGCGGCGTGGTTTCTCAGCACGCGCAAGCCTTTGGACACGCTGAATGATTCGTCCCTCGGCGGTGACGTGACGCTCTATCCCACCGAATTCGGGGATCTCCCCATGATCGAGTTCAATTTTGCCGCAGGCAGCATGGGCTTTGAGGGGTATGAATTCTACGACATTTCGGAGCTGAAAACGGGCAATCCGTGGCACGAGGACGCGAACCTCACCACGCTCCCTGTGTTTGAGAACTATCATGCCTACGACAGGGACAATACACTTTCCCATCCTGCAGACGAGGCGCGGATGCTTGAACGCCTGCGCGAAGCTGCCGCAGTCGTGGGTGCAGAGATTGACGAAACCGCGCTGGTGCGTCACAATACCCACTACGGCTCTCTCACGCTGGAGGAGCTGCGCGACAAGTTTGCAAGCGAGGAAGAAGCCCTTGCCTACATGGAGCAGGGCAGTTTTTACATGTTGGAAATGCCGGCGGATGACCATCGGTTCACGGTGGACGCGTGGCTGAACACCAGAATCGAATTCACGCCCTCCATTCGCCTGCCGGAGGGGATGGGATTCGGGCATCACGATGCCTACGCGCAGTATGTCACCTCTGCGGAATACCTCGAAGCGGCCTATCCTGGCGCATTCGGGATGGAAGAACCGACTGCCTGCATTGAGGGGGGCGACTATAATATTTATGGTGAGCAGTCGTATCAGATCTGTTTTTACGATGCCGCCGGCGATCTGACGGCGCAGATTTTAAGCTACAATTTTGACACCGTGAAATTCGCCTGTGACGATGTGCGTCAGCTCTGGCTGATCGACCGGAAGCAGACCGACCGCACTCACAAGGTCGGGGATTACCCCATTCTCACGCCGGAGGAGGCGGAGGAGCTGTTCCTGCGCGGCGAATATCTGACGACCGTGCCGGAGGAGTACAGCACACAGGATATGTCCGCGGCAAAGATCGAGCTGATCTACCGTACGGGGAACAGCGAGAAGTATTATCTGCCGTACTATCGCATTTACGCCGAAATCGAGCCGGATTTTGTCAAAGACACCGACACGCGGAATTTTGGTGTGTTCTATGTTCCGGCGGTGCGTCCGGAGTATTTACAGCATGTGGAGATCTGGGATGGGGGCTTTAATTGACACAAAAAACGTCCGGCAAAAGCCGGACGTTTCTCACATTATTCCGCAATACTGTACTTTTCGCTGTATTTCTCGAAATTGTCAATAAAGTTCTGATTGCCGAAACGCACCTGATTGAGGTACTTGTGCGTATCAAAGGCATTGTGTGCAGTCTCGATCATGAGCACGGCAATATTGGAGCAATGGTCGGAAACACGCTCGTAATTGGTCAGCAGGTCAATGAGCACAAAGCCGGTTTCGATGGTACATGCACCCTTTTGCAGACGCTTGACATGATTTGCCTTGATCGCCTTTGTCAGGTTGTCGATGACCTGTTCGAGCGGCTCGATATCCGCAGCGGCGGCTTCATCGGGGGATTCGTAGATGCTGATGGTATTGTTCAGGATCTCCTGCAATGCGGCGGTGAGGGTATTGATCTCCTGCTGTGCTTCGGGGGTGAAGCGGATCTTTTTCTCATGGATCTCCTTTGCCACCTCCAGCAGATTCAGCGCGTGGTCGCCCAGACGTTCGAAATCATTGATCGCACGCAGCACACGCGAACAGAGCTGGCTGTCGTGCTCGGAGAGTGCCTGTGAGGAGATCTGCACAAGGCTTGTACCGATCTTATCCTCGTAATCGTCCAGCAGATCTTCGTTTTTGGTGATCTCCTCGGCGATCTTTTCATCGAACTTGTTCAGCAGTCCCATTGCGGAGAACAGGGTATCACGGGAGAGAACTGCCATTCTTGTGGATGCTTCCTCGCACTCACGCAGTGCAACGGAGGGTGTTGCCAGCAGGAGCTTGTCCACGATGATATCGTCCTGTGCCGGCTCTTTCTCGTTGCTGCCATCACCGGGCAGGCAGAGGTTGGCGATCTTTTCGAGGAGCTTGGTAAAAGGCAGGAGCAGGAGTGTGGTTGCGATATTGAAGATACTATGTACGAGCGCGATGCCTGCGGAATCAATGGGCAGATCGGAGAATGTGAACTGGATCATGGAATCTGCGAGCATGTACAGGCTCAGGCAGACGATCGTACCGATGAGGTTGAACGAAACGTGGATGATGGCAACCTTCTTTGCATTTCTGCTGACACCGATACTGGAAATGAGGGCGGTCACGCAGGTACCGATATTCTGTCCCATGATGATCGGGATCGCCATGCTGTAGCTGATTTGTCCGGTCTGGCTGGCGAGTGTCTGGAGGATGCCGACGGAAGCGGCGGAGCTTTGGATGATGCCGGTCACGACTGCGCCGATGAGCACGCCGAACAGGGGGTTATTGAATGCAACGAGGAGCTGCTGGAATTCGGGCATATCCGCGAGGGGGGAAACGGCATCGCCCATCATTTTCATACCGTACATCAGGACGGCAAAGCCGACCATGATATTACCGATGTCCTTTTTGCGCACGCTCTTGCCGGAGAGGATGAGGAACGCGCCGATGAGGGCGAGGACGAGGGAGAAGTGCTTGGGGTTGAGCATGGCAACCAGAAGGTTGTCCGTGCCGACATCCATAAGGCTGAGCAGCCATGCAGTAAAGGTCGTACCGATGTTCGAACCCATGATGATGCCGACGGTCTGACCGATCTGCATAACACCGCAGTTGACGAGTCCGACGAGCATAACGGTGAGTGCGGAAGAGGATTGCAGGGCGATGGTAATACCTGCACCGAGCGCGAGGGCTTTGAAGCGGTTGGAGGTCAGCTTTTTGAGAGCCTGTTCAAGCTTGCCGCCTGCCATTTTTTCGAGTCCGGAGGACATAACATTCATTCCGTAGAGGAAGAATGCGAGTCCGCCTGCCACTGTGACCAGTGCCAGAATAATTTGAGTGAGGTCCATACGCGTTTTCCTTTCCATTCTGTCGTTTTTACAGGTTTTCCCTGTTTTCATATATGTTAATTGTAATGAAAGATTATTAAATTTGTCTTTTGATTTGTGTTAAATCCATGTTAAATCTCTGCAAAAAAACCGCACAAAGCCGTCAGATGGTCTTTGTGCGGTATTATCCATCTTATATTATAACAGGAAACCCCACTCCCTGTCAAGCTTTTATCAATTAGTTTACACAAAAATAACGCTTTATCCCATTCTGATATGTGCAAAACTAATAAAAACACGAGTTTTTCAGCACATTTCCGGCAAAGTACCGCGCAGTGCCTGAAAGCGGCGATACAGCAGGCGAAAAAACGCTGAATGTAGGCGAAATCTCATATGAAAGATTCTCTTTTTGCAGAAGTTTTTCCTTCTATTTCATATTTATCATTATTTATATAGAAAATAAGAGAGTAAAATAGATTATCGTTTTCTGTTTTTGGTAAGTCGTCATCATTAATTTTTGTTAAAACAATGT
>CALGTT010000095.1 GCA_937901485.1 uncultured Ruminococcus sp. | reverse complement strand
CTGCACCACCGGAAGGGCTGGCACCAGCCCGGACCTCAGCGCAAGGGAGCAGCTGCTGCCGGTATCATGCCCGCAGCTGTGTTGGCAAGCATTGTTCCGATGATCGCCGTGGAAGCAAGCAGCCTTGTGATCCATTTTCTTTTCATAGGAATTTCCCCTCTTCGTTAAATTTACGGCAGGGTTACGCAGTTTCTGCCGCATCCTCTTACTTATTATCATAGCACAAATTTTTCCTGCTGTCAATGACTTTTTTGAATATTGTGACAAAATATACAAACAGGAAACCGCCCCGGAGATCATCTTCGGGGCGGTCGGCAGTCAGTTCTCTTCCAGAATCGCAGTCATTTCCGGAAACAGCTCCAGACTGCGTTTCAGAATGCCGTGGCAGTGCGCGATCGCCGTGCCGTAATTGGTCATGGGAACGCCCTGCTCCACGGCGGATGCCTGACGAAACTGTACTTCCTTCGGGGGGAGCATACACGCGCCGCAGTGAATGACGAGCGCGTAGCTGGACAGATCACGGGGGAATTCCGTGCCGGATGTCCAGTGGAATTTCAACTCACATCCGGCATGTGCCTGCACCCAATGCGGCAGCTTGACCGTGCCGATGTCATTGCACTGCCTGTGATGGGTACAGCCCTCAGAGATGAGTATTTTATCCCCATTTTTCAAGGAATCCAGTGCCGCCGCACCGCGCACGACCGTTTCGAGATCGCCCTTGTACCTTGCAAAGAGGATGGAGAACGAAGTCAGCGGAATGCTGTCGGGCACGAGCTTTGACACCCTGCCGAACGCCTGGCTGTCGGTGATGACCATGCGCGGCGGCTGGGCAAGCTTTGCAAGCGTCTGCGTCACTTCCGTATCACGGCAGCAGATGGGCATTGCGCCCGCTTCAAGAGCCGCGCGGATGATCTGCTGCTGGGGCAGGATGAGCCTGCCCTTCGGCGCGGATTCGTCGATGGGGATGACGAGCATGAGCACATCCCCCACCGTGATGAGGTCGGAGATCAGGGGCTTTTGCGGTGCATCGGGGCGCACCTGCTTTGCGATCAGCTCCTTGAGGGCATGGATGCCTTCCCCTGTTTTCGCGCTCACATGGATCTCATGAATGGAGGAAAGTGTGCCTGCATCAAAGAGGTCTGCTTTGTTGTATGCCGTAATATAGGGAATCTTCCGCTTCCGGAATTCGGAGATGAGTGCTTTATCCTCCGCGGTTTTTCCGACAGTACCGTCCACGACGAGCACTGCAATATCGGTTTTCGCAAGCACTGCAAGCGTCTTTTCCACACGCATTGCGCCGAGGTCGCCCTCATCGTCAATGCCGGCAGTATCGATAATCATCACCGCGCCCAGCGGCAAAAGCTCCATTGCCTTGTAAACGGGGTCGGTGGTCGTACCCTTGACATCGGAAACGACGGCGAGGTTCTGTCCGGTGACGGCATTCACAACACTGGATTTTCCGGCGTTGCGCCTGCCGAAAAAGGCAATGTGGAGGCGTTCGGAGGCAGGGGTGTTGTTGAGGCTCATGGGGATCACTCCTTACTTCAAAGATAGTTCCATTTCCAGACAATCCCACACACCGACCGGCATTTCATACTGCTCCGTGTCACCGACAGCGCGAAAGCCTGCGGATTCGTAGCATTTTCTGGCTCTGGAATTGTTTGCGAACACGCCAAGTGTGATTCTGGATGCTCCGAGCTGCTTTGCATATTCGATCGCAAGGCGGAGCATCCGGATACCGTTGCCCTTTCCGCGCAGAGCCGGATCGAGGATAATGAAGCCGAAACGAACCGTGGCGGTATCCGAAGCGTCCGGATAGCGGATCAGCAGATGTCCGACGGGCGTTTCCTGCGCATCCACCATTGTCAGCGGCAGAAAGTGCGGATCTCCCAGCATGGGCGCGTAATGTTCATGGAGGTCTTGGGGCGCGAGGGGAAATTTCCCGATCCTGTCCGCAGACCATTGGTACAGGCTTGTTTCATCGCCAATCCAGCCGCAAATTGCGGCGGAATCGCTTTGCTGATAGGGACGCAGGTGCATGGTATACCTCCTTATTCAATCGGCTCTTTCCAGAATCCGCCCATATGAAAATTCTCATTTCCCAGCGGAACGGCAGTCAGACGGAACGTCACACAGCCATCCGGACAGACGATCGTTTTGGTATATTTCCCATCGCCGCCCAGATTCCGCAGATCTCCGCCGCTGCGAACTGCTTCCATCAGCGGATGGAGCATCATCATTGTTTTACTGCAAATACCACAGCCGTCCGCATTGACCGGACAGCCATAGGTGCAGCGGTATTTGTCACCGATCTCCTCACCGTTGCGGCAGTAGTGTTCCGTATGGTCCCCTTGCAGAAAACCTGTGACTTCGATCTCGAATTCATATTCTTCGTTGTACCACTTTTTCATACAAAGAACCTCTGCTTAGAACCGGAAATCCCTGCTTCCGTCTGCGATCTTATCCAGACGTTCTACGACAATATCACGCACCTTGTCGCTCTTGACATTGGCAAGCTCGCGCTGAATCAACGCTTCGCCGATCGCCTTGGTTTCGGGGGATGCATAGTCCTCCAGATATTCCTTGAGCGTCATCAGTGCATTCGGATGGCAGCAGTTCTGGATCTGCTTGGTCTTGCACAGCTGCATGAAGCGGTCGCCGGTTCTGCCCTCACGATAGCAGGCAGTGCAGAAGGACGGAATATAGCCCAGTTCCATCAGCCACTTCACCACTTCATCGAGTGTGCGGTTGTCGGATACGTCAAACTGTGCGGAATTCTCCTCCTCCGGCTCCGGTTCGCTGTAGCCGCCCACGCTCGTCTTAGAGCCGCCGCTGATCTGGGAAACGCCGAGATGCAGCACACGCTCACGGCACTTCTTGCTCTCTCTTGTGGATACGATCATGCCTGTATAGGGTACGGCAACACGAATGCAGGCGCAGATCTTTGCGAAAATATCATCGCTGATGCCGTTGTCAAAATCGTCGGGATCAATGTCATCCGCACGGCGCAGACGAGGAACGCTGATGGTGTGCGGGCCGACACCAAAGCGTGCTTCGAGGTGCTCTGCGTGCATGAGGATGCCTGCAAATTCATAGCGGTAATGCTCCAGACCGAACAGCACGCCGAGACCAACGTCATCAATACCGCCCTCCATGGCTCTGTCATGCGCTTCGGTGTGGTATGCGTAATTGTGCTTCGGGCCTGTCGGATGGAGCTGCTCATAGCTCTCCTTGTGGTAGGTTTCCTGGAACAGGATGTAAGTACCAATGCCGGCATCGGCAAGCTTCCTGTAATTCTCCACGGTCGTTGCGGCGATATTCACATTGACGCGGCGGATCGCGCCGTTCTTGTGCTGGATGCTGTAGATGGTCTGGATGGATTCGAGGATGTACTCGATCGGGTTGTTCACGGGATCTTCGCCGGCTTCAATGGCAAGACGCTTGTGTCCCATATCCTGAAGTGCGATAACTTCCTTGCGCACTTCCTCCTGAGTAAGCTTTTTACGGGCAATATGCTTATTCTTCATGTGGTAAGGACAGTAAACACAGCCGTTTACGCAATAATTGGAGAGATAGAGAGGTGCAAACATTACAATACGGTTTCCGTAGAATTTCTGCTTGATTTCTTCAGCAAGTGCATACATTTCCTGGATTTTTTCAGGAATTTCGCAAGCGAGAAGTACGGAAGCCTCACGGTGGGAAAGACCTGCACAGGTTACATAGCTGCCGTTTTTCTTCGGACGTGCCTTTTCAAGAATGCTGTCGATAAGCTCGATATTATCCTTGTTTGCGTCAGCATAGGCAAGGGTTTCGCGGATTTCTTCGTCACTGATAAATTCTTCAGCCTTTAATGATTTTGGATTGTACATAATTCTATTTCCTTTCTTGAACGGTGTTACCCGTAATTAGTCTTTTTTCCAGTCGCCTCTTGCAGTTACGATTTTGTAGCCTATGGCTTCCATTCGCTTTTTCAGGTTTGCAACGCTTTCTGCTGCTTCATCGCCAGTACTGATTTTGTTGTCATACAGAAGATACTTTTCACGGACATCAAGTGGTGAAAGGTTTGGCATTACAACGTTACAGCCTGCGAGGATACCCTTTTCCCTGCCGCTTGGGTGGATTGTACCGAGGGCAGTTGTTGACGGAAGCAGGACGTTTGGCAGGATAAGTCTTACAAGGCCAAGCATAAGCAGGGTTGTTTCAAGTGTACCCGCTTTTTCATTTGCAAAAGGGGTATCGTGATGAGGAATAAATGGTCCGATACCAACCATATGAGGCTTGAAATCGTGTATAAAAATCAGGTCATCAGCAAGATTTTCCGTTGTCTGATAAGGTGAACCGACCATAAATCCACAGCCTGTCTGAAAGCCGATTTCCTTTAAATCTGCAAGACATTTCTTGCGGTTTTCAAGGGTGAGATTTTCGGGGTGAAGCTTACTGTAATGACAGCTGTCTGCGGTTTCGTGACGCAGGAGAAAACGATTTGCACCTGCGTCATAGAATTTCTGATAGCTTTCACGGGAACGCTCACCGATTGACAGAGTCAACGCACAATCGGGATATTTCGCCCTGATTGCGGAAATGATATCAACCATTTTTTCGTCAGTATAGAAGCCGTCTTCACCGCCCTGCATTACAAATGTGCGAAAGCCAAGTGCGTATCCCTGCTCACAGCAGGACAAAATCTGTTCTTTGGTAAGTCGGTAACGCTCGGTCTGCTTGGCACTTCGACGTATTCCGCAGTAGTAGCAGTCATTCTTGCAGTAATTGGTGAACTCCACAAGACCACGGATGTAGACGTCTTTACCGTAGTGCTGTTCACGGATTTTACGTGCTTTTTCAAAAAGGTACTCGTCGGTTTCAGGAGTGTGGTTTTCGATTATTTCGACGAATTCGCTTTTGGTTAAAACGTGCTGTTGTTCAAGTTTGTCGATTAATTCAATAATTTTATTCATTGGTTTTCTCCGATAATTTGGAATAAATGGTTTTGGTGGAAATTCCGTCAAGCATACCGAGCTTGCCTGACAACGCGCTTATCACATTGGCGGGGGCATCGATTGCAACGCTGATGATTGAAACTTCTCGTTCACGGTACGGGATACCCATTCTGCCGATTATGTAGTTGCTGTACTGATGGAGAACGTTGTTGAGTTGTTCAACAGATTCTATATTCTCCACGACAATTCCGATGAGTGCTACTCTTGTGTCCATAATTGCTCCTTAATAAAAAACGCCTGCCGACAGTTCTGCCGACAGGCGCAATAATAGCGTGATATTCTATCGTTGCCTTTCCCCTCAGAGATTTCTTCGGGCGTCAGAACAGGGATTATGTTATAGGTTGTTCACGGTCAGGCGCACCTTTCCGATTACATATTTATTATAGCATATTTTTTCTGACTTTGCAACAGGGAAATTATAATTGTTATATATCATTAATAATTTTATCAAGATAATTCAAATCAACAAAATTCACTTGCTTACCATACGTTTCAATCATTGCTTGAACCTCTGCTGTTTTTTTATCTTCCGCTAAATTCTTTGCCTTATTATATAATAATTTCATCATTGTTTTGTGTTTCAGATTTAATTTAGAATAATCTATACCGCCTCTTAAATGGTATATATGTGCCCTTTCATATATTTCTTTCGAAAGCTGTTTTTTCATACTGCTTTTTATATTATCTGTATTTTCTGAATCCATAGGGTCAGCCAATCCAACTGTTGCAATAATAAATTTCTTATTTTTACAGTCGGATATTTTATTGAATGTTTTCTTCATCCCTAAAACTCCGCCTGCATATAAAGAGCCAATATATATAATTGTTTTGTAACTATCTATATTTGTAACGCTTTCATAATTTTTAGCTTCTACATTCATTTTTTGGGCTAATTCTTCTGCATACTGTTTTGCTGTTCCGTATTGAGAACCATAAATTATTATTTTCATTTATATCACCCATAATCCATTTAGTTTTATTACTGATTTCACACCCTCCACCTATGTCCGCAGCACTGACACACGGCTTCACTATGGGTTCTTGTTTTTGTTTTTGTTCTTGTGTTTGTTATTGCAGGAATAATCAGCACAAGTCCGCAGGTGCAGACAGCGAGAAGTATCCAAAGTGCCCAGCCGAGGCAGCCTCTGTGCTTGGTTTTGGTTTGTGTTTCGGTAACTGCTTGTATTGTAACATTATATGAACCGCATCTTGAACATTTCATAGCAATACCCCTTTCTTGTTTAATATTATATATTATATAATATTATTTGTCAATAGTTATTTGCAAAAAATATCGGGAAAGCGAAAAACTTTCCCGATAACAATTATTTGAAATACATATAAAGCTGACATTTCAGCATACCGTTGTAAAGCTTACGGCGCTTGTCTGCCTTTTTGCCGAAGATTTTCTCGAACTCCTCGTGCGGTGAAATCACGAAGCAAGGGTGTTCCCTTTCGGCTTTGAAACGTTGTCCCATTACTGCGTAGAGCTTTTCTGCTTCCTTCAGTTCAAGGAGTCTTTCACCGTATGGAGGGTTGCTGATTGTGATAACATTATCCTCGTTCACATAGTCACGGACGTCCGCCTGCTTAATCTGCACGCGCTTCTGTATGCCTGCTTTACGGCAGTTTTCCTGTGTAAGCGCAACGCACTCTGGGTCAATATCATAGCCGTAGGCAAAGAAGTCGGTATCCTTACGGATGGAGTCAAGGGCGTTCTGTCGCTCATCAGACCATATTCCCGAGGGAATAACGTTCCAGTTTTCAGCGGCAAATTTACGCTTCAGACCAGGTGCAATATTAAGTGCCTTGTATGCGGCTTCAATAAGAATTGTTCCGCTTCCGCAGAATGGGTCGCAGACAATGCTGTCCCCTTT
>CALGTT010000094.1 GCA_937901485.1 uncultured Ruminococcus sp. | reverse complement strand
CTGTGAGCGATTGTGACGATTTTGAAGAAACCGAAGATGAAGGCATGGCAATGTCAATGTCAATGTAAAGGAAAGGACAGATTACTATGAAATACAAACGCTTATATATTGCCTATGGCAGTAACATCAATCTGGAGCAGATGGCTTTCCGCTGTCCCAACTCCAAGGTTGTGGGAACGAGGATGAATCCTGACTACGAACTGGAATTCAGAGGGGTGGCAACCATCGTTCCAAAGAAAGGTGCAGCGGTTCCTGTACTGCTCTGGGAGATTGACCAGAGAGATGAACTCAGACTTGACCGCTACGAGGGATTTCCAAGAATGTACCGCAAGGAACTTTTTGAGGTAGAGGTTGACGGCAAAATCCGTGAAGGCATAAATACACATATTAGATACAATCTTCAGATTTTTCTAGATGTTATTTTTAAAAAAGGTGGCACTCTAAATAAGGATTTTGTTTATGACTGTTCTGCAATGGCGATATGTGCATTTTCCTCCTGCAAAATGCTCCTGTCCGTGCCTTGTGAGAGATCGAGCATCATCGTGTATACACCGTTTCCAGCAGAAGTTTCCTGCAAGCGGATATTTGCTGTACCGCCGATCATCTCGCAGACCTTGAAGATCCAGTCCATAAGGTTTTCGTAGCTGACCTGCAATCGGGATTTCTGCTCCCAGCAAGTGCCGCTTGTGCTCCCATGACGAAGTCCCGGAATCAGACGATTATCAGACTGCATACAGTTACGATACACCGCAAGCCGAACCATATCTGCATAGCTTGTAAGAGCCGAGAAAGACAAGGTCGGGTAAATGATTCTACGGCTCAAAAGTGACATGAGAAACCGTCCTGTCACTGTCAGATAATCGCCGTTCTCCGCATCGGTTTCCAGCGTCACGGCTTCAATCTGAATGATGAATCCGGTTTCATCGCCGTCATTGCGGATTTCGATGTTGTCCGTGGTGCTGTAGCTGCCGAGGATGAACGGCTCATCGCTCTGCGGAAAGGGAAAGAAAAATCCGCCGGAAACACGACTCGCCGAACATCAATTCGTGAGGTGTGCCGATGTCATTTCCGCTGGACATCGGTAGAAGCAAGCGTGAATGGCGGAGGTGCTGTACCAGTACGGGTCGGGACAGAGAATGGAAATCAGACCGTTTGTTTTATTCGTGAAGTTGTCAATCTCGCAGGCCTCCACATAGCTCTCGGTGTACACGTCAATGCCTGCGGTCTTGTAGAAAACCTTGATATATCGGGACGGCTTCACCACACGGTAGAGGGCGTGACGACGTTTTTCCAGCCCTACGCCACGCATTTCAAAGCTGATGACGAGGTTACGCTTTTCGATGAAAGCGTTGTTGAGGTAGCTGCCGGACTCCAGCGGAAAGTCGTCCGGCACGCCTCACCTTCGGATGTTCGGTGTGCCGTCCATGCCTGCATAGCTGGAAGTGCTGACCGTGCCGGGCGGTGGGTGCAGGCCGGAGATTTTGGAGGTCATGTATTGATTGGCGGTCGTGGTCATGTCGATACGGTCGCCAGAGGAGTTTTCGAGGATTAGGGTGAAGAACATGGGTGTACCTCCTTGAAATCTGTGGGTGGATGTGGTATAATTGAATATATGCTGTAGGGTGTAGCATCCCTACAAATAAGAATTTGACGGAGGTGCGATATGGCTTCAAGTAAAGAGTATCTGGACTTTGTGCTGGAACAGCTATCCGAATTAGAAGAAATAACATACAGAGCAATGATGGGTGAATATATCATTTACTATCGTGGTAAAATCGTTGGTGGAATTTATGATGACAGATTGCTTGTAAAGCCTGTTAAATCCGCTATCGCTCTTATGCCAAATGCAACCTATGAATTGCCTTATGAGGGGGCAAAAGAAATGTTGTTGGTTGATAATGTTGACAGCAAAGAGTTTCTATCTAAGCTATTTGATGAAATGTATAACGAGCTTCCTACACCGAAGAAAAAGAAGTAATCCAAATCCCAATTTGTAGGGCAGAAAAAATTCTGCCCTCTTATTGTTTCACCGCGTTCCTCGTCATCCTATAAATCTCCAGCCGTGACAGTGCTTTCGGACTATTGTTGGTCTGATTCACCGTCCGGCTGTTTTGTTTTTGATCGCCGGAGGAGTTTTCGAGGATTAGGGTGAAGAACATTGGTGAACACCGCCTTTCTGTGGATTGACTTTTTATGCCAGATGATGTATAATAATATCAGTTAATCGAAATCAGTAAAGGTACACCAAAATGGACAAACGAGCATTTATCAAATACCTGTCAGCATTGCTGCTGTTCGGCTTAAATGGCATCGTGGCAAGCCACATTGCCCTAAATAGTTATGAGATTGTTTTTTTGCGCACGCTGATCGGAAGTGTTTTGCTGCTCTTTCTGTTTTTGCTCAGCAAAGGCAGATTTCATATTAAGGAATATAAAAAAGACACTCTGTTTATCACACTTTCGGGGATCGCAATGGGGACAAGCTGGATGTTTCTCTATGAAGCATATCAGCAGATCGGCGTCAGCCTGTCATCACTGCTTTATTATTGCGGACCGGTGATCGTGATGATTTTATCGCCGCTGATCTTCAAGGAAAAACTGACAATTCCGAAATTAGCGGGGTTTGCCGTCGTGCTGGTTGGCATTCTGCTTGTCAACGGAAATGCGGCTGATGGAAACATCAATACATGGGGACTATTCTGTGCAGCAATGTCAGCCGTCACTTATTTCTTTATGGTTACGCTGAACAAACAAGCAAAGAACATCACCGGAATGGAAAATTCCGTGATACAGCTGATTGTCAGCTTTCTGACCGTTGGAATATTCATGCTGATCAAGCAAGGCATTATCATCCACGTTCCTGCGAATGCATGGTTCTGGGTGCTTGTTCTTGGCATTGTTAATACGGGCATCGGATGCTATTTGTATTTTTCACCGCTTTCCAAATTGCCCGTGCAGACCGTTGCAGTATGTGGATATCTGGAACCGCTTTCCGCTGTTGTGTTTGCTGCAATTCTGTTAGGCGAAAAAATGACCTTGATACAGGTTGTCGGTGCAGCCTGTATCATTGGCGGTGCGATGATCGGTGAACTGATCAAACCGAAAAGCAATGCGTAATGAAAAGGGACTGTCTCAACAGTCCCTTTTCTCACGTCTTAAGAGCATTTTTTGTCTGCCTATAAATCTCCAGCCGTGACAGTGCTTTCGGACTATTATTCGTCTGATTCACCGTCCGGCTGTTGTCATTATTGTAGTAATTGTTTCACGACAGACGCACCGCCAGTACTGCCAACCACAGCCGCTGAAACCCCATCGAGCCGATAGATCAGATCCGACTGCATCGTCAGTTTCATCGTTTCGGCAACACCGAAAACCGCCTTTTCTACGTCTTTGAGCTGCGTCTGGGTAGTGCGGATGTTTTTGTTGACACCTTCCAGAGCCTTGGAAAGTTTGGTGGTATCGCCGTTAATCACGACGGTGATGCCTTTGATCCTGTTTGCTATGGGGTCATCTCCTCTTGACTTTATTTGAGAAAAGGACTATAATGAAAGAAAAAAACTTGGTTTGTAATTATGGAGGTTCATATGATTTATGCAAAATGTATTAGAAAATCACAATTAGCCCTATCAAAAGAAGAATTCATAAGTCGTCAAAACGAGTCTAATAATGTGTATTGTGTTGGTGAAACAACAAAAGCTAAAATCGAGGATACACTTTATTGTGTTCCATTAAACTACATTTTCTGTTGCCTGAAATATGGAGACTACATTGCAGTTATTGATTATACTAATGATGTTCAGGAATATCCTAGAGATTGCTACTTAAATCATACAGTAGCGATGTCAGAGCAAACCGTCATTAAAGTGATGAAAGCTCAATCCAGAGAAGCTATTGACTACGTTGCTGAAATGGTTAAAGATCATTCTTGTATAGAAAAAAGTGGGTATATTGACGCATGGTTTTCAGAAGAATACAAAGCGTACTTTATGGAGAGAATACCTGATTACGCAAAGTAGATAGAGTCAAAATGCATCGTAGTCTTCCTGCGCAGCCCGATAATCATACGAAATATCGTCGTTTTCACGTTCCGTTTTGAAGAAACCGAAGATGAAGGCATGGCATATCTCATGAACCACGGTGAAATTGCTCCGCCGTGGAAATGAACGAAGAACCTGATGAGGGTATGAGCATGATGTAAACCGAAATACTCTGTAAAATTACGCGTATTCGCAGTAATAATAATACTTCGCCACATTGGAATTCTCAAAGCTGTCCGCAGCATCTTGGGAGAGAGCTGTCAGAAGCTCGTCAAAAAGCAGCGTTTCATCAATTGCAATTGACAGCTGATCCGCGCTGTACTTCATAAACAGCTCCAGTTCATGATCAGCCTCCCGTCCCGTGGAGCTGATCGTCTCAAAGGGCAGCTTGCCCTGACTGCACGCACGTTCCATATAATGGAAGATCGCATCCGCATCGGAGATGGCGGGTAACGTCGGGATTCTGTACAGCGTCATTGTTTTTTCTCCCTGCCTGCGCTTGCTGAAAACCAGCATCAGAACGCCGACCGAAATAAAAACAGCCATCACGACTAATCCGCCGATGGTGTCTGCGCTGTATCCGTTGGTCCTGTCAAAATCTTCGATCAGTGCCATTGCTGCGACGCTGCTCCAGAATCCGGTCATTGCATAGCCAGTTATGACCATCCAGATCTGTCTTTTATATTTATTTTGCAGGACAGCGTATTTCACCAGGCTGAATGCAATGAACAGTGCTGCGGCAAAAATAAGATTTACTGCCATTAAACTCCAATCGAACGGTTCGTCAAACAGCATCGTGCCCAGCGGCAGAGCCAGACACATCATAAGGCTGAAAATCCCAAGGTGAATTCCGATGACACTCAGAATGACCACTTTCAGCTTGCTGAAACGAGGAGTTTTCTTATTGTGGTAGCCTTTCAGGATGATGCTGACCTCGGAAATGCGATCGACAGTGATTTTCTGGTTTGCCAGATCGTAGAACAGGTGGTATACATTCTCGCAGTCCGGTGCGGTACAGCAAAACGTCTGCCCATCGTAAGCAAGGTCTACCTGAAGCCGTTTGCCGTTTTTACAGGCTTGTACGGAAAGCTCCGGTGTGCTGTATGCGATCGAATCCGTAATCGAAATGTACTCAACCCCCATGACAGAATCCTGCTGTAACTGATTGTAGATATCGTATGTTGTTTTCATGATGCCTCCTGTTTTTGTACGTCAAAGAGCAAAAATCGCATGATTTGATATCCGCCCTACGCCTTTCCGAATACGGCTGTCACGGACAGAAAATCGCCTTGGATCTCCGCGAAGATCTCACCGTTCATTTTGCGCATGAGCTGGCGGCAGATGTACAGTCCCAGACCGCTTCCTTTTTCCTGCGCAGCATTCGCGCCGCGCCAGAAGCTTTCAAAAATATGGGGAAGCTCCGTATCTGCAAGCGTGCAGCCGCTGTTGCGGACGGTCACCAGAAAACAGCCGTCCTCCTCGGAAAAGTCCAGTCCGATGTACTTTCCGTCGCCATATTTGACGGCGTTTTCGATGATGTTCTGGATCACCTCCACACTTCGGTCAGGATCGCCGATGAGCAGGCAGTCACGATATCCGGCAACTGTGAACTCTGTCTTGATGAGTGCGAGCTTTTCCGTGTAGTACTGCTGTATCGCTGTCACAAGTGCGGACAGGTAGAATTCCCCCATGTTGACCTCAAGGCTCAGGAAATCCTCACGCGATGCCGTGATGATTTGCGAAACATAGCCCTCGATCTCATCCGCCTTTTCTCCGATGCTTTCCGCAATCGAAAGCTGCTTTTCCTTTTCCGCGTACAGCCCCTTTGACAGTGCCTTGGCATAGAGCTTGATAGCGGACAGGGGCGTTTTGATGTCGTGGGAGAGGGAGAGCAGCAGCATTTTCCGTTCCCTTTGCAGATCCAGCTCACGCGATTTCTGCTCCTCCATATTTTCGCGGAGAAGATCCACGCCCCAGAGAAAACGCCCGAAAAAACGGTTTTTGCTTTCCTTGACAGGAACGGTCAGATTGCCCTTGGAAAGCTCGTAGGGGACGTTGGTCAGACGTTCAAAGGGTTTGAGGATCTTCCGTCTGACATAGAGCATCACGCCCAGAACGACGGCTGCCATCACGCCGAGCGCGAGGTTCACGCTCAGAAGCAGGTTGGATTGGTGTTTCCGGTTTTCCGTCCTGTAATCGAAACGGTACAGCTTTCCGCCGATCTCACGGATCGCATAGTCGCTGTCCGATGTGTAGAAATCCTCACCGTATTCTGTGATGGCTGTGACATAGGTACACGCCGAAAGCTCCGGTGTCCTGCCGTTTTCGATGTCCCGTGCAAGCCGGCTGATCTCTACGCGGTATGGTCTGCCGCTGTCGCCTCTGTCTGCCATGAGCCAGAGATTTGTCCCCAGAAAGACCGCAAGCAGTGCGGCAATGACAAATGCGCAGAGCTTGTTAAACGCCTTCATATTTGTACCCCACGCCCCAGACTGTCAGGATCCTTTGCGGATGCTTCGGATCGTCCTCGATTTTCTGGCGCAGCCACTTGATATGTACCGTCAGTGTCTGCTGTTCGGAAAAGCTGTCGCTGCCCCAGATCCGGCTGAACAGATACTCCTTGCTCAGAGCCTTGCCCTTGTTCTGGATCAGCAGTGTGAGCAGGTCGAATTCCTTCGCGGTCATATCCACCTGCACATTATTTTTCGTGACACTGCGGCTGACGGTATTGATGCAGAGATCCCCGTCCGTGATTTCGTCAATGGCATATCTCCGCTTGAAAATGCCGGCGATCTTTGCAAGCATGATGTCGATATCGTAGGGCTTTTCGATGTAGTCATCCGCACCGAGCACCAGTCCGCTGAGCTTGTCCTCCTTTTCCGTCTTTGCACTGACAATGAGGATGGGCGTGTTGCTCTCCTCGCGGATCTTTTTGCATACCGCAAAACCGTCCATGCCGGGAAGCATCACATCCAGCACAATGAGCCGTGCGCCGTATTTTTCATACAGCGACAGGGCTTTTTCTCCGCTTTCGGCAACGCTGACCGTGTAATCCTCCGCGCGAAGGAAATCACACAGCAGTTCTGCCAGCTCCTTTTGATCTTCGACGATCAGAATGTCCGTCATATGCATCACCTTGCTTTTCGTAATTATCGTGCGCTTTTGCACCCACTTCCATTATACTCTTCTTTTGTGATTTCGTCAACATGACAGCGCGGTTTTCTGCAAATTTTCTGCCTCCGCACCGGACAGCACAATATATCGATCAGGATGTTTTTGCCTGTATTCCGCAGAAATTCAGATTTAAGGATTTTTTAATAATTTCTATGTTAGAATGGAATCACAACAAGGAAAGGAGCATATGACATGTATCTCAACATTCTGAAAAAGGATCTCAAACGCAAAAAGGCGATGAACGTGATCCTGCTGATTTTTATCATTCTGGCGACGATGTTTGTATCCTCAAGCGTGAACAACATCCTCACCATCTCCACAGCACTGGAGGATTATTTTGAAGCCGCCGGCGTACCGGATTATATCCTTTCCACACGCGGCAGTGCGGCGGATGCATCCATCGAACAGGCTTTTGCGGATGTGCCGGAAATCACCGACCGCAAAACAGAATCCGTCATCTACATGGATGGTGAAATCTTCTTCAGGGACGATGAACCAATCGATTTCGGGAACACCGCCGTGTACACGGATTTCTCCGAAGCGAGTCTCTGCTATTTCGATGCGGACAACCAGCCCATCACAGAAGTGGAGGAGGGTACGGTCTTTGTCGGCATCAAGGCGATGCAGGATACGGGTCTGGAGGTCGGCGATGTGCTGGAGATCCGCATGGAAGGTGTGTCCCTCTCCCTGACCGTTGCCGGTGCCTGCAAGGATGCTGTGCTTGGTTCGGATCTGATGGGCAATGTCCGCTTGCTGGTGAATGAAAATGATTTTGCACAATTCAGCGGCATTCCGGACAGCTTATTCGGCAAACTCTGGTATGTGAATACCACGGATGTTGCCGCCGTGACAGATGCACTTTCCGATGCAAAGGGCATCGCATTCAACGGTGACCGTGCTATGGTGAAAATGGCGTATGTGCTGGATATGGTCATTGCCGGCATCCTGCTCGTGGTGAGCATCTGCCTGATCCTCATTGCTTTTGTCGTGCTCCGCTTCACCATTACATTCACCCTCTCCGAGGAATTTCGTGAGATCGGTGTCATGAAAGCCATCGGCATCCGCAATACTGCCATCCGCAGTCTGTATCTCGTGAAATATTTCTTCATGGCAGTCATCGGTGCGGCGATCGGCTTCTTCGGCAGTATTCCCTTTGCAAATCTCCTGATCGGCAGCGTGTCCGATTCCATTGTACTGGAACATGACAGCATTGTGTTTGTTAATCTTCTCTGCTGCATCTTTGTGGTACTGCTGATTCTGTTCTTCTGCTACACTTGTACTGCACAGGTCAGAAAACTCTCCCCCCTCGATGCCATCCGCAATGGCCAGACGGGCGAACGCTTCAGCAAAAAGGGCATTCTGCGGCTGGGAAAGACATCCGGCAGACCCACATTCTTTATGGCACTCAATGACATTCTGAGCAGTCCGAAACGCTATGCAACCATCATTCTGAGCTACACCCTCTGCACCGTACTCGTACTGATCCTCTGCACCGGTGCCAATACCCTGCGTTCCGATAAGCTGATACATGCCTTTAGCATGTACAGAAGTGATCTGTATCTTTCCGCGGCGGAAATGGATATGGTCTATGCACTCACGCCCGGCGGCGACGTTCTGATGCGGGAAAAGATCGACGAGATCGAAGAAACACTTGCCGAAGAGGGAATGCCTGCGGAGTGCACCATCGATATGGCATACAAATACAACTATGCCCATGGTGACAGGACATTCACCTCTATGACCCTGCAGGGTGTGAATACAACGACGGATTACTATTCCTACCATGAGGGCACGCCGCCGCAGAATCCGTCCGAAGCTGCCATTACGCCCACCGTATCCGAAAAGCTGGATGCAGGTATCGGCGATACCATTACATTCCACGACGGAACGCAGGAACACGAACTCCTCGTGACTGCCATTTACCAGAGCATGAACAATCTCGGTGAAGGCGTGCGTCTGCATGAGGATCTGAAACTCGACTATGGTAATGCGATCGGGTTTATGCAGTTCCAGCTGAATTTTGAAGATCATCCGGATGAAGCAGAAATTGCAGAGCGTGCAGAACGCATTGCAGATCTATTCGATATTGATATGCCGAAGACTGCCGGCGAGGTCGTAGAAGAAGCGACCGGCGTTGCAGGAACGATCTCCGCAATGCGTACCATGATGCTGGTGCTGAGTATGATCATCATTGCAATGGTGACGCTGCTCATGGAACGTTCCTTCATCGCAAAGGAACGTGGTGAGATCGCCATGCTCAAGGCAATGGGCTTCCGGACGGGTGCGATCATGGGCTGGCATTCCCTGCGGTTTGTCATCATCGGCATTTTGTCCGTGAGCATCGGTGCAGCGGCATCTCCGGCACTCACAAAGCTCTGCCTTGATCCGATATTCAAGATGCTGGGCGCAAGATTCGGCGTACCGTTCGAGGTAAAGCCCCTTGAAGTGTTCGTGATCTATCCTGCCGTCATCCTTGCAGTGACGATCATCAGCGCACTGCTCACATCCCTGTATACCAAGACCATCACTGCCGCACAGGCATCCGGCATCGAATAAGAAAGGAAAATTGCTATGAAAATGTTAGAAGTCAGAGATCTCTGCAAGACCTATATCGTCAACAAGCGTCAGAACAATGTGCTGAAGAACGTGAATTTCAGCATCAGTGAGGGCGAAATGATCGCCATTATGGGACCGTCCGGTTCGGGCAAATCCACACTGCTCTATACTGTCTCCGGCATGGACACAGCGACCGCAGGGGATGTGCTGTTCTGTGGAAAGAACATTGCCAAGATGCACGAAAAGGAGCTTGCCGACCTGCGCCTTGATGAGATGGGGTTCATTTTCCAGCAGATGTACATGCTCAAAAATCTGACCGTGCTTGACAACATCATACTTCCGGCGGTACAATCTAAGAAGAGCACAGAGAGCCGCAAGGAAATGATAGAGCGTGCCCATAGTCTGATGAGACGGCTTGAGATCATTGATATTGCGGATAACGACATCAACGAGGTGTCCGGCGGTCAGCTGCAGCGTGCCTGCATCTGCCGGAGCATGATCAACCGCCCGAAAATGATCTTTGCCGACGAACCGACCGGCGCACTCAACCGCGCTTCTTCCGATGAGGTCATGGAGGAGCTGACCAAGCTCAATTCCGAGGGCACGACCATTATGCTGGTCACACATGATGTCAAGGTCGCGGCGAGATGCACGAAGGTGCTCTATATCGTTGACGGCAATATCAAGGGCGAGTACGACCTGCGCAAGTATGAAAACGCCTCCCAGATGCGCGAGCGTGAACGCGCACTGAACAACTGGCTGCTGGAAATGGGCTGGTAATGACGCGGCAATAGCCATACACAGACATGAGAAAGATCTGTGTTTCAGACAGAATCGGTACATGACCGGCGAATCTACAGAAAATGGAAAAGGGACTGCTCTGATGCAGTCCCTTTCATGTTTATTGGGTTTCATCACGACAGTGCCGGCTCTGCCAAAGTGACATATACCAGAGCCTGTTCACATTAAAATCTCATACACATCTTTTCAGCAAAATTTCACAGATCCTGCGTTAATAAAAAATGAAATAGCACAATATTGGTCTAGTGAAATTATTGGCTTTTTAAGAAAAACAAAATAAAAAAAGTACATTTTTTCAAAAAAGATTATTGACATTTTGTAAAAACTGTGGTAATATTATTGCATGACATTTACAGTTTGACAACAACTTATAGGGCATTATATGAATAAATCAGCAATATATTTAGGCTTGAAAGTGTTTCATTTTATGCATTCTGACATAATCACTGGACAAAAAAGAGGGACTGACAAACGATTCCCGGTATGAAAAGGGGGTGTGCCGGATACGCTGCGCATAGTGTGTATCCATATTGCAGAAAATGAAACGACCTAAAACGACCCGATATCGCATCTGCTCTTTCACTGCAGCAGCAAAGCTTTCATTTGTAAATGTTAAAAAATAAAAAGGAGTAGAATTATGAAAAGACACATGGTAAAAAAAGCGATCGCATTCTCCCTCGCCTCCCTCATGGCAGTCAATTGCTCCATGACGATGGTCGGCAGCGGAACACCGTGGATCACCGGTCTTACTGCACATGCGGCGACTAAGGCCTCCGGTACATGCGGCGCGAATCTGACGTGGGAACTTGATACAGCCGGCGTACTGACGATCAGCGGCAGCGGTGAGATGTCGAGCTGGGAATCGGGAGAAACACCGTGGAATGATTATGCATCCAGCATTCAGAAAATTGTGATCGGGGAGGGCGTGACCTCCATCGACGCAAATGCATTTGCTGGCTGTGTGAACATGACTGAAGCAACAATTCCGGATTCTGTCGAAAAGATCAATGCCGGTGCATTCAAGGGCTGTGCTGAACTGCTGCATGTAAATATGACTCCCACGGACAGAGTGATCGTGAGCACTGCGTTCGACGGTACAGCATATGCAGAAACCTACTGCACAACGGAAAAAAGCCCGGATATGAATTACGGCTCTGCCCGTGAAATGCGCGGCAAGCAGGTGGTCGTGAATATCTTCCTGAACGAGCTGAAGGGTGAACTTCCGAATGTGGAAACCCAGAAGGATGAGTGGGAAGAACTGCCCGCTGAAACCAAAAAGGATTTTGATAACTATGACTTAGAGAATTATTATTATGATTTCTTCTATGGTCATGTTTACAAGATCCCGAAGGAAAAGCTCACCTACACGCTCAACTCCACATGGACACAGGGCTTTAAAGAAACAACAGAAAACAATGCTGTTGCAGTTTCTCTGGACGGTGCAAACTTTGTTGACTACTACAAGAGCAGCAAGAATACTTTCCCGGAGGGTGACGAATTCAAGGGTAAGTATGTGTACTCTGATATGATGAAGCAGAGACTTAACCTTGTGGAAAGCACACTTAACCAGCTCAAGAATGAAGCGGCGGAATATAATGTAACAGATCTGGAGTTTATCAGTGATACTTCTCTGAATTACTATTTCACCTATAACGGATGGAATGACAATGTGGAGACGATCACGTTCCAGAGCTCTGATAACATTTATGAAAACCAGATCATCGGAAAGCGCGCAAGCATTACACCTACAATGAATAATGCGTATGGTTTCTCGTTCTGCGGAACCGCAAAAACTGATTCAAATGTAATGGAGCAGATCAAGATCGCCACCAATGGTGAGATCGACCTGCTGAGAGCAGAAACGGATGAAATGTCTCCCTTTGCACAGAAGCTCATGGAGCAGTATGATGCGGACGGCGTTGTGGTACTGTTCCATATGAACACACCGCTTGGCAGAAGCTATGCCAAGAACACCCGCAACGGCGAGGGTAGTTTCTCTAAGACAGGTGAGGAGTTCACAGTTGTTTACAACAACTCCGTTACCACGACAAAGCATGAAATCTGCCACCTGTACGGTGCAGAAGACTATTATGACGATGGTCTGTCAAAATCTAATACGGATACGACCATTCACAGCGGTATGCATACCTTCAAAATGTACTGTGACACCTATTTCAGAAATTGTCCCGACATGATGTACGATGACAGCAATGCGTACAACGCTCTGACTGCCTATACACTCGGCTGGTACGATATGGTCGAAAAGGATCTTCTGCCGCTGTTCTCCGGCGGTAAGCAGTATTATCTCGGCGATATCGACATGGATGGCATGATTACAGTGGCTGACAGAAAGCTTCTTTCTGATTACATCAAGGGCAATGCTTATCTGACACCCTTACAGAAAGTGCTTGCTGGTGAAGGACTTTCGCCGAAACAGACCATTAAGGGGTGGACTGACAAGATCAAGATCCAGCAGATGAATAATATGCAGCAGTATATTCAGTTCATTGGCGTAAATCCGGATACATTCATGTACACGATCCAGAACGATATGAACTTCGATGCGGTTCTCAATGCAGCAGACAGCAAACTGTATTACGATTTCGTCAGCGGTACACGCACACCGAACTACCTGCAGGCGATGGCAATGCAGTACGCAGATTTCCCGGAACTTCCGGAGGGGTTTGTTGACGGAAAGGATAACTGGAGCATCGGTAATTTCCCTGAGAATTTTGGGGATACCTATTATATGAACCAGAAGTACTACAATGCGCTGATGGATGGACTTTCCAATACTGAAAGAGAAGTAATTGATTATTGCCTTAACTATTATGACTGGGGCGGCTCATGCTACGGTCTGGCGGCAACCTCAATTCTGGGCTATCACGACATCCTCGATCCGCAGGCATATCAGGCAAATGCTGGCTCTCTGTACGAGATCACAGCACCGCCGAGTGATGAGGTCGAATCCCTGATCAATTATTATTGGGCATTGCAGTATACAGATCCGATTCAGCAGAAAGTAGAAAATACTTTCTATCTTGATGAGGAAGAAAAGCTTCACACCTTGATTGAATGTGTTGAAGATAGATCTCCCACATTACTTGGTTACCATGGCTATTTTCCTGCTGGTATTTTCCGTATTTGGAGTGGCCATGCAGTTGTAGCGTATGATGTAGAATATGGCGACTACACATGGAACGGCAAAAAATATGATGGTAAGATCTTTATATATGACAATAATGCTGTAGATTACAATGACGAATGCTGTCTGTATTTCAGTACAACCGACTGGACATGGTGCATTCCCTATTACCAGCTTGATTCTACAGAGGAAAGTGTTCTGGGTTTGATTACAGATGACCTTGATTACATCAATTATCATGGCTATCTGAATGGTACTTCCAATGTTGCAGTTGGCGATTATATTGCAACATTCCATTCGGCAGCATTGGCAGATGGTTATCAGCTGACAAAGGCAGTCAAGAAAAATGACATGTGGGTTGCTGGCAGTGCGAACGATGACAGCATCAAGAGATTTTCTTCTTTTTCCGGCGATACACTGAAACAGGACACGCTCTCCTATGCGATGAAGGATGCAACCTCCAGTTACATCCTGAAAACCAAGTCTCCCGAATCCATCGACATGTATCTCAAATATGAAAATGCTCTCCTTACCGCCAAGGCAGGCAATGCTTCTGCTGTGACATTCTCTCCCAATGGCAGAATTGAGCTCACAGGCAAGGACACAGATTTCGAACTGGATATCGTGCTGGATGAGGGCTATACCGTGACCGACTGGTACGGCATGACCGTAAAGGGCGGCAAGACCGACAAGGCAGTGCTGGAAGTAACCGAGGACGGCTATCTGCTCACCAGTGATGATCTGACGGATATCACCGTAAACGGTTACCATCACGACGTTTCTATCAATGCGGCTTTCACAACCAAGTATGATTCCGTGCTCCTGCATGAGATCGACGAGTACACCATCGGTGTTTCCGTGGATACGGACGAGGACGGCGTTTATGAAAAGCTCATTGCCAAGAGCAAGCCGAGCGTAGCGGGTGACCTCAACAATGACGGTGCGTTCACTGTGATCGACACTGTGGCATTCCAGAAATGGCTTCTGACGGAAGAAACAAAGATCGTCAACAGCAGAAACGCTGACTTCTGCGAGGATGGTGTGCTTGACGCATTCGACCTGAGCATCATGAAGCGCAAGCTGCTTGAAAAGTAAAGCTTGTTCACATAAAGTGATCCGCAGATTTTTTGCAATATTTCATGCATCCCGCTCTGAAA
>CALGTT010000093.1 GCA_937901485.1 uncultured Ruminococcus sp. | reverse complement strand
AGAAGATCTGCACCACGCGCGAGCTGTATGATGCCTACATGGCCAACTGGGAGGGGCATGAGCTGCTCCGCCAGCGCATCCTCAAGGAAGTGCCGCACTTCGGCAACAACGATCCCTATGTGGATGAGGAGATGGCGTGGTGCGTGGATATGTACTACAGAATCTGCAAGCAGCTTTACAGCACCCGCTCCAAGGTCTACAAGGCCGGTCTTTACGGCTCTGCCGACCATATCGTGCAGGGACATTACACCTGGGCCACGCCCGACGGGCGCAAGTATCCGGATGCGATCGCGGACGCTGCCTCTCCTGCGCAGAGCCGCGACAAGAAGGGCCCCATTCAGGTCTTCAACAGCTCCAACTGCTACGATCACACGAAGTTCCTCGGCGGTATTGCGCTGAACCTGCGTATGCATCCGTCCGTTCTGAGCAACGATGAGGGCATCGCCAAGCTGCGCGACATGACCAAGGCGTACTTCGCCAACGGCGGCATGGAAGTGCAGTACAACGTTGTGGACACCGACACGCTGCGCGCGGCGCAGGCCGATCCGGAACAGTACCGCGATCTGGTCGTTCGCATCGCGGGCTACTCCGCCTATTTCGTGGAGCTTGGCCGTGACCTGCAGGATGACATCATCGCCCGCAACGAGAACCGCATTTAATTCATTCGAAAGGCTGACGCGATATGAGCGAACAAAGCCAGATCAAAGGCAAGATCTATGATATTCAGGGCTTTTCCGTGCATGACGGCCCGGGCATCCGCACAACGGTGTTCCTCAAGGGCTGCCCGTTGCGCTGCCCCTGGTGCCACAGCCCGGAGTCCCAGTCCTTCCTTACGCAGATGAGCTACACGGCAACGCGCTGCATCGGCACGGAGCTGTGCGGGGAGTGCCTGCGCGTCTGCCCGGCGCAGGCGGTCGAGCAGGGGAAAGAGGAAGTCAATCCCGCGGACAAATCCGTGCTGCATAAAGCCGTCTGGCATCGGGATCGCTGCCTGCAGTGCGCAGCCTGCACGCAGGTGTGCTTCCCCGAGGCGCTGAGCCTCTGCGGAAAGGACTACACAGTTGACGAGGTGGCGGATATCCTCCGCGCGGACTATGCCTATTTCTCCGGCTCCGACGGCGGCGTGACGGTCTCCGGCGGCGAGCCGCTGAGTCAGATTGACTTCACCGAGGCGCTGCTGAAGGTCGTGCACGGCGAGGGGGTTCACACCGCCGTGGACACAACGGGCTTTGTGCCGCAGGAGGCGATCCGGCGCGTGATGCCCTATACCGACCTGTTTTTGTACGACCTCAAGCATATGGACAGCGCGGAGCACGCGCGCATCACGGGTGTGCCCAATGAGCTGATCCACGAGAATGCGCGCTTTATTGCGCGCAGCGGCGGCAAAATGCAGATCCGTGTGCCGGTGATTCCGACATTTAATGATACGGAGGCAGAAATCAAAGAAATTGCAAAATTTGCAGCTTCACTTCCGAATGTGAAGGAAATTCACCTGCTCCCCTATCATCCGTTCGGTTCTGACAAATATGCAGCACTCGGCAGAGAGTATACGATGAAGCACATCGAGAC
>CALGTT010000092.1 GCA_937901485.1 uncultured Ruminococcus sp. | reverse complement strand
TATGAAAGCTTCCGAGTGATCGGGAGCTTTCTTTTTCGCGGCGCGGAGCCCGCGCCGGCAGACGCGTTTGAAAGCTTTTCTGTTATGGAAAGTTTAGGTTTCGCGATCAGGCTTGATGTACCGCATGACGCTTGCTGCGCAGAGCGTCATGGCTATTGTCAGGTTAGAAAGCGGGGTAACCCTCGCTGGCAGACGCGTATATTTCGGCTGCACGAAAGACAGCCTTCTTCTGCTCAATGAAACCTTTTCGACCACTTCCTTTGAGGAGGGATTCTATATTGCAAAGGATTCTGTGCGCGCGCTTTTGAAAAAACAGGTGAGAACCATTTACAATACACATATGCATAAGCTTGCGGCGGATGTGGAGGAGATCAACAAGGACAGCTGCGGTGTCAGGGCAGCATCCCTTGTCATGAAAAACAATGGCAGCAAGCGTTCATTTAAAGTGGAGCTTTCCCGTCCGGAGGGAATGTCTTATGCGAAGGATATTGCTGAAAAGTATGGTATCACCTATGAAATGCTTGTAGGCTGAAAATATTTGCTTCTGAACTAACGTCAGCTGCTCCTGCAATCCTTGATCTTGAAATACCGATCCTATCAACAGAGAAAACAGCCTCCGCACGGAATACACTGCTCCGTGCGGAGGCTGTTATTATTGTACATGTTCCATCACAGGATGATCGACCACCAATGCCGCAGAGCCATAAGCCTTGACGGGATTGCCGTTTTCATCGAATTCAGTCGTGTACCTGACGCGGAACGGCACTCTGTCCGGTGTCAGTGGAATGATTGCCTCCAGCTTCGGAACGCCGTTTGCAAGCTGTCTGTGCCAGTCGCGGTACATATCTGCCACCTCCGGCGGAAAAATACCGCGTTCGATCGCAGACTCCGGATAATTGGTCAGCAGCGGCGGCAGTGCAAGATCACGCATACAGCGGAAACAGGGACGCATCTCGCTGGTGGAAATATTGTACTCCCAATAGTAAATATTGATCTGCTCACTTGCTGTACGGAAACGCCGTTCATTTTCAAGCATGGCAGCGTGCATGTTCTTTTCTGCGGTTACATTGCGGATCGTAGCATAGAAAAGAAAGCTCTGATCACTCCTTCCAAGCAGCTGTACGGTACTGTGGATGCAGATGGTTTCAGTGCCGCAGCAGATGGAAAACAGCCTGCGCCATGTCTCGCATTCCTGCTCCTCTCCGGTTTCAATTGCACGCACAAGCATCGCTTCGTAGGTCTTCTGGTTTTCAGTATCGAACACAGCAAACGGATCTGACTCGATCAGCTCCTTTTCAGAAAGGTTCATGCCAAGCTCCCGCAGATACTTTTTGTTCACACGCAGAAGCTCAGCCTTGCCGTCATGGTAGTCGAAGATCGCTGCACCGCCCACATAATTGCTGAAAATAAGGGTTTCCAATGACTGCGGATTCCAGAAATCATGGGTGTTGAGCGTTTCGATCAGATTGGTTTTGGGGATCTCTCCGCCGCCTGCTGAATTGCGCAGGAGGGCTTCGTAATTCTCCTCCGACAGCGGCTTCGAGTACAGATAGCCCTGTACACAGCTGCAGCCGATGCTGCGCAGGAAATCTGCCTGCTCCACCGTTTCTACGCCCTCAACGATCACGGGCACATTCAGCCACTTTGCCATGCGGATGACGGAGCTGAGGATCATGCCGCCGCGGCTGCTGCGCTTCTCCTTGGAGAGGAAATTCATATCCATCTTGACAATGTCCATTTCGATATCCTTGAGGACATTGAGGGAGGAGTAGCCGCTGCCAAAGTCATCCATTTCCACAATATAGCCGTGATTGTGAAGCTTCTGAATGACCTCGTTGGTGCGGTTGGCATCACCGGCAATGGCAGTTTCTGTGATCTCCAGTCGGATGTACTTGACCGGAATATCGTATTCTGTGCGGATCATTTCCAGCAGATCGACAAAATCCGGCTGGAAAATATCCTTACGGGAGAAATTGACAGAAACAGGGATCAGCGGAAGATGTCCATCCCTGCATTTTTTGATAAAGCGGCAGACATTCCGGAACACATAGAAGTCGAGCTTTGTGATAAACCCGTTCTTTTCAAAGATCGGGATGAAGAGTCCCGGCGAGATCAGACCGCGTTCGGGATGATTCCAGCGGACGAGAGCCTCTGCGCCGATGAGCATTCCGGTGGAATGGTTGTACTGCGGCTGGAAATGGACAACATAATGCGACTCTGAAAGTGCAGCCGCCATCATGCCGACGATCTCATGCTCCGTCAGCATTTCATTGCGGAGTGCTTCGTTATAGTAATGGTGCAAAGTTGTATAGCTGCCCTTGATGGAGGACTGTGCCAGAATTGCACAGTCGATCATTCTGCCGGGCTTGACCGGATCGCTGTTTGTCACATAAATGCCCGCATTCAGGGTGATTTCCACCGGCAGACCATATTCGTCGATTTTGGAAAGCAATCGGGGGATCAGACTTTCCGGCTGAAACCCATTGATCGCCACGAACATTGCAAAGCGGTCAGAACCGATGCGGCAGCTCAGATCCTCCTCGCCAAGCAGGGAAAGGATGCTGCCGGCAATGTGGCAGAGCAGCTTGTCACCTTCCTCCAGACCGAAACGGTCATTGATCGCCTTGAAACGGATCACATCAAAATAGAGCATGGCATAACCGCCTGCCGCGACCGCTTCCGGATGCTTTTGCAGGATCTCATCGACCTTGCGGCAGAAGGAACGATGGTTGCGCAGACCTGTCAGCTCATCAAATTCTGCCTTTTGCTCCAGACACAGGCGTGCTGTGATTTCCTGCTGAATATCGGTGAAGGTAATGCTGAGAATCTCGCCGGGGACGGGGAGGATGAAGCCAACACGATTCCAGCGGCAGCCAAGTTCCAGATTGCGCAGGTAATATTCTGTATAAAATACCTGAGGCGTTTCGCAGGCAGCAAGCTCCTCCACCTTTGCTTTGATATGCGCCGCTGTCTGCTCCGTAGCAAAGCCATCGTCAAGCAGCAGCTGCCAGATCGGACGGCTTTCCGATCTTCTGCCGGTGTAAAAGGAGGGATAGCGGAATTCCCCTGTCCGGCAATCATAGGTGATCAGCAGATTATTTTCATAGGATCGCGCTTTTCGGTTCGATGTTTCTATCAAAGGCTGTGCCATATGTTTCACTCCTTACCTTCAACAAGTCTGACTCCTTCAATATGGTAACACAAATATCATAACACACTTATATTTTATCACATAATGCACAGAATTACAAGCGGATTTTTAGAAATTATAGGGAAGTTCACAGTTTTTTTATAATTTCCCATTAAAAAGGGTGTTTCTGCAAAGAATCGCAGTCTGCAGATTCATTTTATGTGAAATGGCTTTCGTGTCAGCACATCCTGATAAAGTTATTTAGATAAATTTCTAAATAACCATTGACAAACCTATGCTTTTGTGCTATACTGTATTTAGACAGAAATCTAAATAACATCCGGTACACGACCGAACTGACCGGAACAGGAGGTTTTACTTATGGTAAGTACATTATCCATCATCTGCATGTGCATTGCACTTCTGGTAACAACAATCGTCCCCATCGCCATCATGATCTGGTACTGCATCCGGCATAAAGCGGAAAAGGTCTGGATCGCAGCACTGATTGGGGCGGCTGGTTTTTTCGTACCGCAGATGCTCATCCGCATTCCGATTCTGAACGCCCTTTCCATGAACGAGGGATACATGGCATTTGCGGAAAATCACTATCTGATCTATGGCATTTTGATTGCGGCAACCGCCGGACTGTTCGAGCTTGCCGGAAGATTCACGACCGCCAAGATCCTCGATAAAAAAGGCATCACCCTGCATAAAGCAATGGCGGCAGGTCTGGCGCATGGCATGATTGAAGCCGTGGTCGTGGTCGGGCTTCAATACATCAACAATATTCTGTACGCTGTAATGATCAACACCGGCACATTCGATACACTGATGCAGCAAGCCGCCGCACAGGCTGGCGTGGATATGGCACAGTTTGATGCGCTCAAGGATAGTCTCATCAACACCGCCGCACCGCTGTATCTTTTAGGCATCTGGGAGCGTGCCATGACGGTGATCCTGCACCTGTTCCTGAGTATGCTGGTATGCTATTTCGTGGCAAAAAAACGTCCTCTAATCGGCATTTTTATCTGCCTTGCGATTCATACGCTTGTGGACAGCGTAGCAATCATCGTGGATGGACTTGCAAAACCGTATCTGGGCGAAGTCATCAGCATGAATATGGTATATGTGATTGCGGAAGGCTTTTTAACAATCGTTGCGGTCGGATGCATCTTCGGCATTCTGAAACTCCGGAAGAAATGGGGTGCATTGTATGAGTGATGTCTGGGGGGCACTGGCGGATGCGACAAGGCGTGAGATCCTCACGCTCCTGCAAAAGCAGGACATGACCGCCGGAGAGATCGGAGAGCATTTCGATTTTTCGGGAGCAACAATTTCGCATCATCTGAAAATACTCAAAGAAGCAGAGCTTGTCCGCACACAGCGGCAGGCACAGAAAATCATCTACAGCCTGAACACCACGGTTTTTCAGGAATTTCTGAAATCCATGATGGGCATGTTCGGGGCACAGGAGGAACATCATGAAGAAGAATAAACCTATGATCATCAGCTTTGCATTATCCATCCTCAATCTGATTGCATCGCTCATTTACATTCCCACACTGCCGGATACCGTACCGACGCATTTCGATGTGAATTGGCAGGTGGATGCCATCGGTTCAAAATGGATCATGCTGATACCGGCATTCCTGCCGCTGCTGGTTTCGATCGGCATTCTGCTGGAACTGAAGCTTCGCAAAAAGGATTATCCGAACCGCAAGCCCCTCCAGATCACCATGCTGATTCTCACAATATTTTTCATCTGCGTGAACTGGTTTCTGCTCTGGACGATGCAGGTCGAAGCAGTGATCGGCGCAAAAATGGAGCATATGCCGCATATCGGCTACCTGCTGACTCTCGCATATGGGCTGTTGCTGATCGCCATGGGCAACTATTTCCCGACCATCACACCGAACAATACCCTCGGTATCAAGATCTCATGGACACTCAATAACGAACAGTGCTGGAAGCTGACGCATCGGTTCGGCGGTAAGGTATTCGTCATTGCCGGATTCCTGATGGTTCTCATTGACGTGATTGCAATGATCGCCGGACTCTCGCCGGAATGGCTGCTGATCATCTTCATGGTCATTCTGATGGCAGTTTTTGTGATTACTTCCGTTTATGCGTATCAGCATCGGAATGATTAAAACAAATGGCATCACCCTTGTTTTGGGGGTGATGCCATTTATTGCAGAAAAAACCTGTACGAAAATGCATTTCACAGAATACACTTTCGTACAGGTCAGCCGCTGTCGGAGGAGGTTTATTTTGAGTGGACAAGTGTGGATTTCTGCTGTAAGCGAAGCTTGTCGGTCACGAGTGCGATGAATTCAGAATTCGTGGGTTTGCCCTTGCAGGTGTTGACCGTGTAGCCGAAAAACGCATTCAGGATATCCAGATCGCCCCTGTCCCATGCGATCTCAATTGCGTGGCGAATGGCACGCTCTACGCGGGAAGAGGTGGTGTTGAATTTCTGCGCAACGGTCGGATACAGCATTTTGGTGATGCTCTCAAGCAGCTCCGGATTATCAATGGATGCCAGAATTGCCGCACGCAGATAATGATACCCCTTGATGTGCGCCGGTACACCGAGCTGATGGATCACATCTGTGACCGTGATCTCCAGATCCTGCTGGCTGCTGCCGGACTGCTTCTGGTTTGTCAGCGAGAGAATGCGCTCGGCAAGTGCCGGGATCTCAAACGGCTTGAGCATGAAATAAGCCGCGCCAAGCTCCATGATCTGACGCTCTACAAAGGGATTGTCATAGCTGGAGGTGACAATGAACGCAGGAAATACCGATGCTTCCGCCTTGGTGCGCTTGATCAGCTCGATCGCATCCATGTGCGGCATCGTACTGTCCACGATCACAACATCCGGCTTTTCCTCCAGGATCGCTTTCATAAGTACATTCCCGTCCTTGCGCCTTGTGATGGCGTAAAGACCGTAACCGCGCAGAGCATTTGCTGTCGTGATGCCGAAGTCCGCCGTATCGTCACCAATTAAAATTTTCTTCATCTCTTTCATTTTTTAGGTTGCCTCCTTCGCTCTACAACTATTATGTTATCATAATTCCGGACAGATTGCAATAGGAAAAATGCTGTTTTTATCAGATTTTATAAATAAATATGACGAAGAAGGAAGAAGCCGTGTTGATTTTTCGAAAAGTTTCCATGTAATTTTGAAAAAAACCGCTGGAAATGTCAAGGCATGTCGAAACAGAACTGCGCATTTGCGTGTGATTTCCATCTATGGTCAAACTGAACAAAGTGTGTTGAAACAGATCTCTGATCAAACCCATGAAACGCTTCCTTGTGATATGCCTGCTGCTGTATTCCGGCTGCCGGTGTTAAAGAATGCATAAAATACAGTATATACATGCATAAATGCATATTTTCCAGAAAAATTCAAAAGAAACCTGCATAATTATGCAAAAGCCCTTGACAATTCCATATCGGATGGTGTATAATATAATTGTTTTCATAATTATTTTTCAGGAGGTACATTTCCATGGCAAAAGAAATCAAAAAGGTAGTACTTGCATACTCCGGCGGTCTGGATACATCCATTATCATTCCGTGGCTGAAGGAGAACTATAACAACTGTGAGGTCATCGCAGTTTCCGGTGACGTAGGTCAGGGCACGGAGCTTGACGGTCTGGAAGAAAAGGCGATCAAGACCGGCGCATCCAAGCTGTACATCGAGCACCTGACAGAGGAATTCATCACAGATTATGTATTCCCGACAGTACAGGCAGGCGCGATCTATGAGAACCGCTATATGCTCGGTACTTCTTTCGCTCGTCCGATCATCGCGAAGGGAATCGCTGAAATCGCTCTGGCTGAGGGCGCAGATGCGATCTGCCACGGCTGCACCGGCAAGGGCAATGATCAGGTTCGTTTCGAGCTGGCAAT
>CALGTT010000091.1 GCA_937901485.1 uncultured Ruminococcus sp. | reverse complement strand
CCCGCTTGCGGGGGAGGTGCCGCCGAATGGCGGCGGAGGGGGCAATTTTGGTTGCACTAACCCCAGAAAAAAACTTTTTCTACAAGCTGACTGCTGTTCGGGGGAACAGCAGCTTCATCATTATTCCGTTACAATATTGCTGATCCAGACACCCCGACGGATGAGTATATACCCCACAACAACCTTGATCAGGTCGGCGGACTGGACAACGGCATAGATCGCAAGGATGGGCATGTCCGTGAAACGGCACAGCAGATACGCCGCAGGAACAGGGAGCAGCCACGAATACACGCTGTCAAACAGGAATGTGATCAGCGTCTTGCCGCCGGAACGCAGTGTGAAGTAAAGCGCGTTGAGAAAGCCCTGTATGGGAAAGAACAGTGCAGTGATGACAATGAACATCGTGCCGTAATGCCGGATCTCATCGGTCGTGTCATACAGCAGCGGAAACACACCGGAAACTGCGCTCAGTATGATGGTCAGCAAAAGCGATATACCGCCTGTGAACCACATCAGGCTGAATGCATCATGACGGGCTTCCTCATACTGCTTCGCGCCGAGCTTCTGTCCGACCAGAATGCCCACAGCCGAGCCGAGCGCGACAAATACCACATTCAGGAGGTTGCAGATGGCGTTGGAGATGTTCAGACCTGCCACGATCTCCAGACCTCGCATGGAGTAGCACTGCGTCAGTGCCGCAAGTCCGCCAGCCCAGAGAAACTCATTGAAGAAAATGGGCAGTCCTTTGATGATAATACGTCCCGCCAGCTCCGCGGGTACAATGAACGTCCGGTAAAGCCCCTGTAAAAAGGTGTGCTTGTCCCTGCGTGCATGTGCCCAGACGACCACAACGCTGCATTCCGCAACGCGGGCAAGCACGGTCGCGATCGCTGCACCGCGTACACCAAGC
This sequence comes from uncultured Ruminococcus sp., assembly GCA_937901485.1. Classification (GTDB taxonomy): domain Bacteria; phylum Bacillota; class Clostridia; order Oscillospirales; family Ruminococcaceae; genus UBA3855. Next base: position 1,154 of record CALGTT010000091.1, on the reverse strand, counting down.
GCGGGAAAGCCGAATTTGCCGAAGATCAGCAGATAATTGAACACGATGTCCACCACGACAGAGGAAACGCCGGCAAGCATGGGCTTGATGCTGTCGCCCGTTTCGCGCAGGCTGGAGGCGTAGATCTGCGTGATAACAAAGAACGGCAGACCGAACAGCATGATGAACAGGTAGTCCCTGGCATATGCCATCGTCATCACGGGATCGACCGTTTCGCTCTCTCCGTGCAAATACAGCCCGATGAGCAGTTCCGGAACGCACAGAAACACGGCAAGTCCCCCAAGCAGGCAGACAAGGCAGATCCATGTTTTCATGCGAAAGCTGTGGCGGAAGCCGTCCAGATTGCCCTGTCCGAAAAACTGTGCGGCATAGATGCCCGGTCCGGACAAACCGCCGAAGATCGCCAGATTGAATACAAAAATGAGCTGTCCCACAATGGAGACTGCCGTCATCGCCTCCGTGCCGAGACTGCCCACCATCACGTTATCAATGAGTCCCACCATGTTCGTGATGCCGTTCTGGATCATCATGGGCACGGCAAGGAGAAGTGCGCGTTTGAATACGCTGTTCTTGTTCATGTTTGACCTCGCTTTCTTGTGGTAAATCAATAGTATTCCCCGTATAATTCAGATGTCCTGCCTTGGAAGCAAAGCAGGACATGGGATTATTTCTCTGAGAGCAAAACAGAGATGATTTTTGAGGGGCAGCAATCCATAGCTGTCATACTTTACCCCTTCTTAAAAAGCAGCTTTTAGAAAAGTTCTGCAAAATCCGCCCCCTCCGCCGCCGTTCGGCGGCACCTCCCCCGCAAAGCAGGGGAGGAATATGCGGGGGTTGCACCCCCGAGTCCCGCTTATTCTGATAATTTCGCCAGACTCGCTTTCAGCTCCTGCAGGAGCACAGATGCGATCTTGGAGGTGCTGACCTCGCCTGAATGACGGTTTTCGATCACGATGCAGAAAGCCACGGGGAATTCCGGATCATCGGTAAAGCCGGCAAGCAGAGAATTCTCCGTCTTTTCGTTGCCGATCTGTGCCGTACCGCTTTTTACGCCCACGGTCGTACCGGGGAGCAGGCTTGCGTAATTGTCCGCGCCGTTTTCGAGCATGATGGTGCGCATGGCGGATGCGGACTTCTCCGTGAACATCCGGCTG
>CALGTT010000090.1 GCA_937901485.1 uncultured Ruminococcus sp. | reverse complement strand
ATAAAATGGCAGCAGGCCATTTTATTAGAATTAGTATCAGCCTCCCGCCAGTACGGTGGGAGTTTTTCTGTGCAAAAAAGGGACGCGGTGTGCGTCCCCTCCCCTGTTTATGATCCAACCACAACGATCTCCCGCGCCATCCGCGTTTTCACCAGATCCTCAACCTTACCATCCGCGCTCCGGTGCAGGATGTGTGCGCCGTTGGAATACACCATGCTGCCGTCCTCGCAGAGTGCATAATCGAGCACTGCCTTGGCAAGCACTTCCTCCGTGCCGTCCGGTGCGCGGCGCACGAGCACGCGGTTTCGTGACATGATGCCTGCGAATTGATCGCCGGATTTCTGGTTTTCTTTGAGGTTCTTTTCCACATCCAGCATTCTTCCCTCAAAAAACAGCTCCTTATCGGACTTCTGTTTCGTGCGCACATCGTTCTGCTTGACGCTGGTGTTCAGCGGCTCATTGCCGAAGAACATGCTGAACACATTCAGAAAACCGAAAATCGCCTTGATCAGCCGATAAGGGAACAGCAGTACATCCTTGCACACGCCGAGCAGGCTGACCTTTTCTGCCTCGTCCGACCGGCGGTAGGGCTGGCGGATGAAGTAGAAATTGCCAGATGCATCCTCCTTGGGCGCGAGAATGTCGTGCGCTTCGTCCTCGATCACCATCTCCATGGACTCGGTATTGACGTTGTAGGATGCCGCCGCGCGGGGTGAGAATACAATTTTCCCCTCATTGCGTGCAATACCCGCCGTGGAGAAATACACGAGTCTCCCGTCCGCCGACCAGCTCGGCGAGGTTTCGCAGGAATCACCATCCGTGACCTGTGAATAGGCACTCGATGGGAGCTTGAACAGCGCGATGTGGGAGCGTCCGTCCGGATAGCGCACACAGGCGGCAACGTCATCACCGCGGCTTGTGATCTGTCCAAGGCGCGTATCGTTGCCGGAGCAGATATGCCCCTCGATTTCGGGCTTTTCGGAGAATGTGCGGCGGTACATGCCGCCGGATGCATCCAGCATGAGCGTGTAGAGAAATTCGTCCTGATAGGGCGCAAGACCGCAGACAGCCGCCTCGGTGCTGTGCTGGGACGGCACTTCTGCCACGCCCATGAACTGCGCACCGCGTCCGGTGGTTTTCCACGCCTTGTTCTGCTGGATCTGTTCGATGGTCTGCTTGTACTGGATCGCGCGGTAGCTCGGCAGCTCGATCTCCTTGCCGTTCTCCGTGAGATACATGGTCGTTCCGTTGGTGTAGAGTAATTTCATAAGTCCCTCCGATCAATATGTAACGTCTGCTGCAATCATGTGCAGTGCGCCGTCCTGCCACTGCCAGCTGTGGGGATAGCGAAAATAATCGCACCCTCCCCGACAAGTTTCTGTTCTCATTATAGCATATCGGACAGGAAATGTCAATTTTCTGCGGGTTGCATTCTTTGGCATGATATGCTATAATGGGATATCACTACACAGAAAGGAGAAGCCCATGAAAACTGACCGCCTGATCGGCATTCTTTCCCTGTTATTGCAGTGTGACCGTATCTCTGCCGCCGCGCTTGCGGAGAAATTCGAGGTATCACGCCGCACGATCCTGCGTGATATTGAGACTCTCAGCATGGCAGGCATTCCCATCGTGACTGCACAGGGACAGGGCGGAGGCATCTCCATTATGGAGGGTTTCCGGATCGACCGCACACTGCTTTCCAATGAGGACATGCACGCCATCCTTGCAGGACTGCAAAGCCTTGACAGCGTCAGCGGAACGAACCGTTACCGCCGGCTGATGGAAAAGCTTTCTGTCAGCAGGACAAGCACCATGAACGCAGACAACCACATTCTCATTGACCTTTCCTCATGGGATAAATCCGCAGTTTCGGACAAGATCGAACTGCTCCGGAATGCGGTGGAACAACGCGAAGCTGTCGCATTCACCTACTACGCTCCCGGCGGAGATTCGGAGCGCGTCATTGAGCCGTACCATCTGGTATTCCAGTGGTCGAGCTGGTATGTGTGGGGCTACTGCACAGCGCGGGAGGATTACCGAATGTTCAAGCTGACGCGCATGGCGAACCTGCGCGGTACGGGCAAGCCGTTTGCACAGCGCGATGTGCCGGAATACCGATGCGAAAAGCTGCGGCATACCATCTGCGGCACGGAATCCCTCGTGCGTTTCCACCCATCCATGAAATGGCGCATGATTGACGAATACGGCACGGAGCATCTGCAATATGACGCGGACGGCTATCTGCTGATGACCTTCCGCTGGTCGGATGTGCCGGCATTCTTTCAATACATCCTCACGTTCGGCAATATGGCAGAGATCCTTTCTCCCGAAAGCTACCGTCAGGAATTCCGTCAGCTTCTGCATGGGATCACGGAAAAATATGACGGTATGAAAGAATGATGCGGCAGTGATGAAACATGACATACAGATGTCACCTTTCGCATGGTATACTGGTATTGTTCCCGATGGGAGCAACTACAACACAAAGGAGAATGTATCATGCAGTATGAAATCATGGAACTGAACGAAAAGACCGCCGCAGGCTTCTGCGCACGCACCAGCAACCTGTCACCCGATATGGGGCAGACCATCGGCGGGCTGTGGCAGAAGCTCTATGCCCCTGACGGCTGCTGGCAGCTGACGAACCGCACCAATGAAAAGGCTCTCGGCATTTACACCGACTACACCGCAGATGAACGCGGTGAATACACCGTGATGGCAGGCTGTGAGGTAAACAGCGAAGCCGTCCCCGCAGGCTTCACCGTGTGCCGCATTCCTGCCGGAAGATATGCACGCTTCATCGTCCGCGGACATATGGTCAGGGCGGTGCACGAATTCTGGCAGAAGCTCTGGCAGATGGAGCTTGACCGTTCCTTTGTCTGTGATTTTGAGGAATATCAGA
>CALGTT010000089.1 GCA_937901485.1 uncultured Ruminococcus sp. | reverse complement strand
TGCAAAAACTGCTTCGTTCTCTCATTCTGCGTATTGCCGAACACTTCCTCCGGCGTGCCCTCCTCGACGATGTAGCCCTGATCCATGAAAATGACATGATTCGCCACATCACGCGCAAATGCCATCTCATGGGTGACGATGACCATCGTCATTTTTTCCTGTGCCAGTTCCTTGATGACCTTGAGGATCTCGCCCGTCAGCTCCGGATCGAGTGCGGAGGTCGGCTCGTCAAAGAACAGTACATCGGGACTGAGTGCCAGTGCACGCGCAATGGACACTCTCTGCTGCTGACCGCCGGACAGCTCACAGGGGTAGGACTTTGCTTTCGTTTCCAGTCCCATCTTTTTCAAAAGCTCCTGTGCCTTGGCAGTGGCTTCTGCCTTCGATTGCTTCAGCACATGCACCGGTGCTTCGATCACATTCTGCATCACCGAAAAATGCGGGAACAGATTGAAATTCTGGAATACCAGACCGATCTTCAGCCGGATGTCACGGAGCGTTTTCTTGTCTGCATACTGCGCTTTTCCGTCCTCCGTGTGCAGCATGTTCATGCCGCAGACATTGATCTCGCCGCTGTCCGCACGTTCGAGCTGGTTGACACACCGCAGGAGCGTGGACTTGCCGCTTCCCGATGGCCCGATGATCGCCACGACCTCGCCCACCTCGACATTGAATGAGATATCCTTGAGGACTTCCAGATCCCCGAATTTTTTGGAAATATTGCGTACTTCAAGAATCGCCATAACCAGTCCTCCTTACTTATAATAATCAAACTTCTTTTCGATGTACGAGAACAGCATCGTCACGAGCGCGTTCATCACAAAGTAGAAAATACCTGCAATGAACAGCGGCAGGATGGACGAGTAGAAATTCATCTGCTGCTTTGCCTTCATCGTGATCTCCGCAAAGGCAATGACATTGGCAAGGGAAGTATCCTTGACCAGCACAATAACTTCATTCGCCGTTGCGGGAATGACGCGCTTTGTTACCTGCGGCAGAACAATGCGGAAGAAGGTCTGGATCTTCGTCATGCCCAGCATCTGTGCCGCTTCATACTGTCCCTTCGGGATCGCTTCGATGCCGCCGCGGAAGATCTCCGCGAAATATGCGGCATAATTGAGCGAGAACGCCACCACGAGCATGATGATCATGTAGTGGTCGCTGTTCATGATGCTCTGGAGGAATGGGATGATGCCGCCGGTATTGCCGCTGTTGACCGCCGATGCCACGATCATGGGGATCGCATAATAGAACGCGATGATCTGGAGCATCAGGGGCGTACCGCGCATGATGAGGATGTAGAGATCCGTCAGCCAGTTGATCGGTCTGCACCTGCACTTTTTCAGCCATGTCACGATCATGCCGACCGGAATGGAGAATACCAGCGTCCACGCGAACAGGCTCAGGGTATTCGGGAGATATTCGAGCAGGATAAGGGTTACTTTCTTGATTGCTTCAAAATCCATAGTTACACCGCACTTTCGTCATATTTCAACAAGAAATATTATACCATACTTTAGTATGATTGTCAATTAGCAGATAGATGTTTGAACAGGGAGCAAGCGAAGCACCGGCAGCCTCTGAAACTGCCGGTGCTTCTGTCTGTATGGGAAATTGGAGAGTATGAGGATATCGCTGTTTACCAGCCCCACTGGTTATTATTGGAAGAACCGCTGAGGGCTGTACCGCCGGAGAGCGTGCCGCCGTAGGCTGCAAGCTGGGTATCGTCGAGCTGCTGGAAGTAGGTTGCACCGCTGAGCGTGCCGCCCGTGTAGAATGCTGCGCCGCTGTAGGCTGTGCAGCCTGCCACAAGGCTGGATACATTCTTGTCCGCGATGAAGGACACGATCACATTGCCGCTGCCGTCGCAGAGGGTGATTCTTGTGCCGCTGCTGACGGATGCGGATACGCTGACGGATTCCGTCATAGAACCGCTGCCGCCGGGCATCATGCCGCCGCCGCCCATGCCGCCGGAGCCAGCATTCTTGACATAGACACCGCCGGTGTAGGACATGGTACCGTCACAGTCGAAGGGTTCCTGTCCGTTGGTAATATGGATACCGCCGCTGACTGTCAGCGAGCCGTTGGAATCGAAGCCGTCATGGTCGCCGCTTGCGGTGCTGACGATCGCAAAGCCGCCCTTGAGATTCAGGGAGTAGCTGCCGCCGGAGGACATGCCGCCACCCCAGCCGCCGCCCCAGCCGCCCTGGCTGCCGGAGCCGTCCGCGCCGCCTGCGGCATTGAAGCCGTCGTCGGTCGTGGTCGTTACAACTGTACCGGAATTCATGGTAATGTTCAGACCTTCTACGCCCTCATAGCCGGAATAGACAATGATCTGCACATCGTCATAGGTATTCGCACTGCCCTGACCGATGATGACATCTGCATCGGAATGCACGCCGTCATCACCTGTGTTGATCTCCATCTTGCCGCCGACAAGTGTGATATTGCCGCTTGCGTGGATCGCATCATCCGTGGTGTCTGCCACGATATTGCCGCCGTTTACGGTGATCGTGCCGGTGATGGCTGTGCCGGAATCATCCGTGCAGCCTGCCTTGAGTCCCTTTGCGCTGATGTCCGCGGTGGAGCTGGTCGAGCCTGTGGTCTTCAGGTTCAGGTCGCCGCCGTTCACGGTCAGTGCCTGTGTTGCGTGGATCGCATCGGAATTGGAGCTCACATGCACTGTGCCGCCGTTGATGATGACTGCGCCCTCACCCTCTGCGGCAGTGGTGGCATTGGTCTTGATGCCGTCGCCGCCCTTGGCATTGACGGTGAGCTTCAGCGAGCTGAAATCGGTGTCGGTGTCATTGCCGATGGTCACGCTGTCGTTGCCGCGCACACCGTCATCCACCGCATTTACGGTAATATTGCCGTTGTAGATCTTCAGGTCATTCTTGCAGACGATGCCGTCCGCTGTATTACCATTGACCGTCAGAGAGCCGCTGCCCTTGATCTTCAGGTCATCGCAGGCGAAGATCGCACCGTTGACGGTTTCCGCTGTACCCTCGCTGTTGGTCTGTGTGTCAGTGTGGCTCGTGCAGTC
>CALGTT010000088.1 GCA_937901485.1 uncultured Ruminococcus sp. | reverse complement strand
CTGCCTGCTGTACTGTGCTGACCATTGCCGGAAGGATAAAACGTCCAGCCTTGAGTGCATTGACAAATGCAAATTCAGACTGCTGTGTGCGTTCTTTCTTCATTTCTTCCATTGCCTTTACCAGAAAAGGATTGGTAATCGGCTGCTGGTTGTTATTCTGTTCTGCCAAAATATTCACCTCATTAAAAACTTTTACAGTAACGGGCGGCTCTTTGCCCGTTCAATTCACTGCTATAGACATTATAGCATAAATTTTTCGTAAAGTCAACCATAATTTTAGAAAGTATGTAAAACAGTGCCTTTCAACAGTTGTTTTTTGGGGATTATCACGAAAAGCATTGCAGGCACATAACGCAGAAAATGAAAAAATCAGGAGATGTGCAGCACCGCTGCGTCCTCCTGATTCCTTTTCATTGCTTGTTCGACTGTCACTTATGCGCGCTCTACCTTACCGGAACGCAGGCATCTGGAACATACGTTGATGTGACAGGGAGAACCCTTGACGATCGCCTTTACGCGCTGTACGTTGGGCTTCCATGTTCTGTTAGTCAGTCTATGGGAATGGGAAACCTTGTTACCAAAAGTTACACCCTTACCGCAAATTTCGCACTTTGCCATTTGGGATACACCTCCTTCAAACATGTAGAAAAACACTTATGTCATAATTATAGCAGATATTCTCGAAAAAAGCAAGCCTTTTTTTCGTTTCTTTTCAAAAAAATCCTCAGAAATCAAAATTCTGTTGGAATTGCAGAAGTTCACAACGTTTCAACTGTTGAATTTGTTGAATTTGCAGTCTGCCATCCGGCAGAATTTTCGGGGGCAGGTGAAAACTTTATGAAATCGCTTGCAAAAAATGGCGCGATGTAGTATAATAGAAAATATATATGACGTGATTTCATTCTATAAAGGAGATGCCCTATGCTTGATGCAATTACCAATTCTATCAGTTCCGCAGATCTGCTGCAATACGTCGTCCGCCTGATGGTCATTTTTCTGATCTCACCCATCCACGAGTTCGCCCACGCATGGTCGGCGCACAAGCTCGGTGACGATACCGCGAAATACAAGGGCAGACTGACGCTCTCGCCCTTTGCACATGTGGATATTTACGGTGCGCTGCTGATTTTCTTCTTCGGCTTTGGCTGGGCAAAGCCTGTGCCGGTCAATCCTCTGCGCTTCAAAAAACCCCGTCTGGGAATGCTCATCACCGCCGCCGCAGGGCCGCTGTCCAACCTCATTGTTGCCCTCATCGGCATGGCAGCTTTGCAGGTCATGGTTTCTGTAACGGTCATTTCCGGCACGATGTCCTATATTTATATGATGCTCTACTTCTTTGTGATCATCAACATTAATATGGCGGTCTTCAACCTCATCCCGATCCCGCCGCTGGACGGCTCGCGCATCCTGAGCTACTTCACCCCCTACAAGGTGGACAAGTGGATCAATGAGCACTACACGATCTTCTTCATCACCCTCGTGCTCCTGATGTCCACACCGATTCTGAATGTGCCGCTGAATTTCCTTGCGAATCTGGTTTTCAATGTGCTGGAATTCATCACCTCATGGATTCCCATGCTGCTGGGATAAGCCATGGCGAATATGACGTTTAAGCTCGATGTGTTTGAAGGGCCGCTGGATCTGCTTCTGCACCTCATTTCCAAGCATAAGCTGAATATCAACGACATCGAGATCACAAAGCTGCTGGAGCAGTACCTCCTCTATATGGAACAGGCGCGTCAGCAGGATCTGGAGCTTGCCGGTGAATTTCTGGAAATGGCGGCAAGGCTTGTCTACATCAAAAGTGCCTCGCTCCTACCGAAACCGGAGGAAGCGGAGCGTATCCGGCAGGAATTGCAGGGCGCATTGATCGAGTATGCCCTCTGTCAGTCGGCAGCCGGACAGCTGCGTGAGCGTTTTCTTGCGGATGATGTGTTCGTGCGCAAGCCCATGAAGCTGAATCTGCCCAAGACCTATGAGCTGACACATCCTGCCGAAAAGCTCGCCGAGGTGCTTTCGCAGGTCGGCAAGGCGAAAATGAACGGTCAGCTGCTGACCGAAAAGATCACGGACACGGTGACGCAGACCAAGGTAGTCTCCGTCATTTCCAAGGTCGTGTTCGTCCTGCGCCGGCTCTACGCCGGAAAAACGGTGTCCGTACAGTCGCTCTATGACGGCATCACCGACCGTTCCGCAAGAGTGGCGACCTTCCTTGCGGTGCTGGAGCTGACGCGCTTCGGCAGGATCATCCGCCCAGAAGACGTTGCAGCGGATCCCGTTTGCGTGTGCT
>CALGTT010000087.1 GCA_937901485.1 uncultured Ruminococcus sp. | reverse complement strand
AAAGATACGGTGAAGTTATGAAGGCAAGCCGTATCGTAGTTAACTCCCCTGCTTCCTTCGGTGCTATCGGTGATGTATACAACTCCATGGCTCCTTCCCTTACACTTGGTTGTGGTTCTTACGGTAAGAACTCTGTTTCTGAAAACGTTACTGCAAAGAACCTTGTAAACAGAAAGAAGGTTGCAAAGAGGAGAGTTAATATGCAGTGGTTTAAGGTTCCGGAAAAAATTTATTTTGAAGCAGGCTCTGTTCAGTACCTTGCAAAGATGCCTGAAATTCACAGAGCTATGATTGTTGCTGACCCTGGTATGGTACAGTTCGGTTACGTTGACAGAGTTATTTACCAGCTCAACAAGAACGCTAATATGCCTGTTATCGAAATTTTCAGCGACGTTGAGCCGGACCCGGACCTTACAACAGTAAGAAAGGGCGCTGCTCTTATGAACTCCTTCCAGCCTGACGTTGTAATCGCACTCGGCGGCGGTTCTGCAATGGACGCTGCAAAGATCATGTGGGTTCTCTATGAGCATCCCGAAGCAGACTTTATGGATATGGCAATGCGCTTTATCGACATCCGCAAGAGAGTTTACACATTCCCGAAGATGGGCGAAAAGGCATATTTCATCGCCGTTCCCACATCCTCCGGTACAGGCTCCGAGGTAACACCCTTTGCTGTTATCACTGACCAGAACACCGGTATCAAGTATCCGCTGGCAGACTATGAGCTGCTTCCGAATATGGCAATCATCGACACTGACCTGATGATGAGCGCACCCAAGGGACTGACCTCCGCGTCCGGTATTGACGCGCTGACACATGCACTGGAGGCATATGCATCCGTGATGGCAAGCGACTACACGGACGGTCTGGCACTCAAGGCAATGAAGAACATCTTCGAATATCTGCCGGCTGCTTATAATGACGGCAATGATGTAGTGGCAAGAGAGAAGATGGCGAATGCCTCCACCATCGCAGGTATGGCGTTTGCCAACGCATTCCTCGGTGTTTGCCACTCCATGGCGCACAAGCTTGGCGCATATCACCACCTGCCGCACGGCGTTGCCAATGCACTGCTCATCAATGAGGTAATGCGTTTCAACATCGCCACTGCACCGCGCAAAATGGGCACATTCTCCCAGTACCAGTATCCGCAGGCTCTGGAGCGTTACGCAGAATGCGCAAGATTCTGCGGCGTGACCGGCAAGAATGACATGGAAGTATTTGAAAAGTTCCTTGCAAAGATCGACGAGCTGAAGGAAGCCATCGGCATCAAGAAGTGCATCAAGGATTACGGCATTGCGGAAGATGCGTTCCTTGCAAATCTTGACGAGATGACCGAGCAGGCATTCGATGACCAGTGCACCGGCGCAAATCCGAGATATCCGCTGATGAAGGAGATCAAGGAAATGTACCTCAAGGCATACTACGGCGAATAATTTCTGAAATCAATGCACAATTTCGTATCCCTGCCGGCGGTCGGCAGGGTACGGCTGAAATATCACTCTGAAAGGAGAAAGAAATCATGGAAGTACTTGCACAGCGTCCGACAAAGGTCGTTTACCGCGAAGGCGATTATGCCGTCAAGGAATTCAATGAGGATTATTCCAAAGCAGATGTACTCAACGAAGCACTGAATCAGGCAAGAGTGGAGGAAACCGGTCTGCCGATCCCGAAGCTTGTGGAAGTCAAGAAGATCGACAACAAGTGGGCGATCGTGATGGAGTATGTTGAGGGTAAGACCATCGCACAGCTCATGGAGGAGCATCCGGAGAAAGAGGACGAGTATCTGGAAAAGTTCGTGGATGTACAGCTTTCCATCCATCAGCACCGTGCACCGCTGCTGAACAAGCTCAAGGACAAGATGAACCGCAAAATCTCTGAAACAGAGCTGGATGCCACCACACGCTATGACCTGCACACCCGTCTGGAGGGAATGCCGAAACATAACAAGGTATGCCACGGTGACCTCGGTCTGTCCGATGTCATCATCACGGAATCCGGTGAGGCATTCATCATCGACTGGGCACATGCCACACAGGGCAATGCCGCAGCGGATGCCGCACGTTCCTATCTGAAGCTCTGTCTGGAGGGCAAGGGTGAGATGGCAAGCAAGTATCTCAAGCTGTTCTGCAAAAAGAGCGATACGGCAAAGCAGTATGTACAGAAGTGGATGCCCATCGTTGCCGCATCCCAGACTGTCAAGGGCAAGGCAGAGGAGAGAGAGCTTCTGCTGAGCTGGGTGAATGTCGTAGAATATGAGTAAAAAACGAACTCCCGACCGGTTGGTCGGGAGTTTTTCTGTTAGCTGGGAGCTAATGCTCTGATATTATTTCCGATTCTTTTTTCTTTTCACCTTATTTTCATACATCCTTGCATCCGCCTCATCCAGAATCGCCTGTAAATTGTCGTTTTCCGTCACGGTTTGACAAACGTATCCGAAGCTTGCACCGACCTCATAGGGCTTTTCAGAGGAAGTGTTATAACGCTGGATGTACTGCTCTATGTGCTGAAGATACTGTGCGATCATTTCCTCTGTGTAATCCGCACAGCCGACCGCCACGAATTCGTCGCCGCCCGTGCGTGCACAGATCTCTCCGTTGGTCAGACAGGTGTTGAGGGCATTGGCAGTTACCGTGATGGCATTGTCACCCTCCAGATGCCCGTAGGTATCGTTGATGGGCTTGAGGCAGTCCAGATCTGCCGCGATCACAAGGAACTGCTTGCCTGTGTTGATGGATTTTGCAAACATTTCCGCCGAATACCGCTTGAAGCCCTTGCGGTTGAACACGCCCGTGAGCGTGTCGCGGATGGATGCCATGTAGAGCCGCTGGTGCATACTGTTGTAGATATTGCGCATCCGGACGAATTCCAGTGCGTTGTTGATATTGCGCGACCATGCGTGATAGATCTGGTCAAAGGCAAGCGGTTCGTTGCCGTAGCCCAGTACCGCATAGCCGAAGCAGCGTTCATTGAAATGCAGCGGTGTGAAATACCAGACGCGCGGGATCTCCGATTCCTCGTACATCGCCGGCAGGAGTAATGAACGGTCGAACGGTTCATCAACGATCATTGTATTGTAATCTTTCATCTTGATGCGCACACGCATGGTATCCGTATATTCCTTGTAGGCATTGCCATTGTTTTCGTTGCGTTCGAAATCATCCCACGCATCACACAGACACAGGTAATAATCCTTGATTCCGCGTATCAGATAGAGAAAACCTGCGATCCTCTCCAGACACATATTCAGCGTTTTCGCGGAATTCAGGGATTCTGCCATATGCGAACAGTTGAACAGATCCTGATAGTCCGTCGTCGTTTTCAGCCGCTTCTGGTGACGGAACAGGCGGCGTGCGAAATCCTCACCGCAGCCGCAGCTCTCTGCTGTGACAAGATAGCCATTGTCCTCCACTGCGGGCGGTACTTCTTCACCGGTCAGCAGTCTGTGGACAAGCAGAACAGCCTGCGCTCCCATTCCTGTCAGAGGGCGGGCGTAGCTTGTAATGGATGGTACATTGCGCGAGGATTCCTTTGTGACATCATATCCCGCAATGACAACATCCTCCGGTACCTTGACACCAAGCTCGATCAGACGGTTGCAGAGTGAAACAGCGACAAAATCACTGACGCAGACGATCGCTTCCGGCATTCTGCGCTCTCCGCTGGCAAGCTTCTGCGCCAGATCCAGTGCGGCGGCGATCCAGAAATCGCCGTAGAGCATATTTTCTTCGAGAAGCGGCAGATTATGCGGGCGCATGGCACGTTTATAGCCCTTCAGACGCGCCTCCGCCTGTAAATTATCCTTAAATCCGGTCAGACAGATAATGTCCTGAAAATGATGGAGTTCGATCAGGTGGGACACCAGATCATCGAAGCCCTGTACATCATCCACGATGACGTTGTGGTACAGCGGATCTTCAAATTCCAGTGCAATGATCGGGACTTTGCAGCGGTTTTTCAGACTGTCCGCAAAGAATTCGCGCAGGGCACGCTTGCCCACCGAGCAGGGCGCGTAGATCACCGCATCAAAGAGATCGTAATTGATCAGGTTGAATACGTTGTTTTCACCGTATTGGTAGTTGGTTTCCTCGTCAAAGTTCATGAACATGGTGAAAACCGCAACATCATAATTGAGCGCATGTGCCTGCTGGATGATGCCTTTGAGGATGCGCTGCTGGTAGGTATGGTGGACATCACACATGATGACCGCAATACGCTTACGATTCTTCATAATGTAAATACCGGTGCCGTAGCACCAGCCCCCCTATTGATAAAGATTGATACATTGATTATACCAGATTGCAGCAGCAAAAACAAGAGATATTTTCTAAATTCTATGTGCGTACTGACAAAATTTGGTCTTCTGATTTGTGCACATCAACGAAGTGTGACAACAGTCACGCCGTCCTCACCCTCGCCGTAGAGTCCGCTGCGGAATTCCTTGACGCATTTCATCTGCTTGAGCCGCTGCTGAACTGCTTTGCGCAGGAGTCCCGTGCCCTTGCCGTGGATGATGGTCACAGTGCCGATGTTTGAGAGCACCGCGCTGTCAATAAAGCGTTCCATTTCGTACACGCCCTCATCACAGGCACGACCGCGGATATCCAGCTCCATCGAGCCTTTTCGCTCGACCTTTGCCGAAACACCGCCCTTTTTTCGCTGCTGTTTCTTCTTGTCATTCTCCGCTGCCTTCTTCTTATCGAGCAGGCGCAGGCGGGAGATCTGGATCTTCATCTTCATCAGCCCCATCTGCACGAATGCAAAATCGGACTGTCCCGGCGGCTCAGAGATCGTGCCTTCCTGATTGAGATCCGCGATCAGCACGCGGTCGCCCTTCTGCAGGGGACGGGGGAGCACATAGTCGCCGTTTTCATCCGTACTGCCCAGCACGGGGTTGGCGTTCTTATACATGCTGCGCAGCTTCTGGGTGCTGTCGGATTTTGCCGAGGATACGCGGCTTGCAAAGTCCGCTTTTTCCTTGTCGCGGCGAAGCTGTTCCAGCTCGTCAAGCAGCGCATTCGACTGCGCCTTGGTCGTTTCCACGATGCGGCTTGCCTGTGCCGCGGCGCGTTCCATCGCATCTTTTTCCTGTGCGGCGATGCTGTCGCGCTTCTCCTGCCATTCCGCTTTGAGCTGTTCGACCTCCGCGCGAAGCCTTGCAGCCGCCTCACGCTCGTGCTCCAGCTCCTTTCGTGCCTCATCAAAACGGGCAATGACATTTTCAAAATGGCGGTTTTCCTCACTGATGAGGGATTCCGCATGTGCAAGAATGGACTTGGGCATTCCGAGCTGACCGGAAATGGCGAACGCATTGGACTTACCCGGTGAACCGATGATCAGGCGGTAGGTCGGGCGCAGGGATGCCGTATCAAATTCGCAGGACGCGTTGATAACGTCGGGCGTATCCGCCGCGTAGAGCTTGAGTTCCTGATAATGTGTCGTCACCATCAGCTTTGCGCCGAGCATTTTGAGGTGGTCGATGACCGCGATCGCCAGAGCCGCACCCTCGACCGGATCCGTACCCGAACCCAGCTCATCGAGGAGGACAAGGGTGCTGTCATCGGCGGTTTCCAGAATTTCCACCACATTCAGTGTGTGTGAAGAAAATGTGGAAAGACTCTGCTCAATGCTCTGACTGTCGCCGATGTCCGCGAGAATGTGGCGGAAAATGGAAATGCGGCTGCCGTCAGTTACAGGAATGAGGAAACCGCACATGGTCATTGCCGTGAGCAGACCTGCCGTTTTCAGTGCGACCGTCTTACCGCCCGTGTTCGGGCCTGTGACGATGAGAGCGTTGTGTTCCTCACCGAGCGCGAGGTCGATCGGCACGGCTTTTTTCTGGTCAAGCAGGGGATGCCTTGCCTTTTTCAGCTCCAGCACGCCGTCATCACTGATCTCCGGCTTTGTCGCACGCAGGGAAGCGGCGTAATTCGCCTTGGCGAAATAGTAGTTCAGTTCTGCGCAGGTGTCGTGCATCCGCCGCAGCATGGGAGCTTGTGCACCGACCGCCGCACAGAGCTTCTGCATGATGTGGTCGATCTCCTCCAGCTCACGGCTTTCAAGCAGACGGATGTCATTGTTTGCCTCCACGATCTGCATCGGTTCGATGAAGATCGTCTGTCCGCTGGATGAGGTATCGTGGATCAGACCTGCCACCTGTCCGCGGTATTCGTTCTTGACAGGGAGTACAAAACGCCCGTCACGGATGGTCACAGTAGTTTCCTGCAAATACTTCTGCATGGATTTCGAGCGCACCAGTTTGTCGAGCGTTTCACGCAGATTCGCGCGTGAACGCTGGAGCTTGCGGCGGATCTCCGAAAGCGTCGGGCTTGCCGCATCCGCAATCTCCTCCTCGGATACGATGGAACGCTCCAGTGTGGAAAGCAGTCCGTCATCGGGGACGATCAGCGAAAATAAGTAATCGAGTGAGGTCGCCGATTCGCTGCAGTGTCCGTACCATTGATGG
>CALGTT010000086.1 GCA_937901485.1 uncultured Ruminococcus sp. | reverse complement strand
CACCTGTCAACATTCACACTCATCTCAAAAATCCCCATAATTCATCCATCTCCTTTCTGACCCACTTCCGGAGCTTCGGGCTTTCCACGAATTGCATACATCTTTGCAGGATATTCTCCATCCTGCAAAGAACCGCCGGTGTCAGTCTGCAAGCCTGATGCAGGGCAGAATCGAGCACATATTCATTGAAATCCATGCCCCGCATCCCTGCTTCCGTTTCCAGTTTTTCGGCTGTTTCCTGCGGTATTTTCAATGTCTTAATCACTATTTTATTCTGGTTTTCCATAGACTTTCCTCCTATATCTTCATATCATATAGATGATATACTCTATACGATCATTCTATATCATCTTTATGATCTATTTATTTTATAATAGTTTCGCAGGAATACAGCGATTATTTGCCATATTCCAACGAAATCGACAGACTTGATCTGCCCTTACTTTGTTGTTTGGCGTTAATAAGATTTAATTGGCATTATTTTGTCCCTTTAGATTTCCTCCGTTTATCGGCATTTTTCGTTTATATATTATAACTGTAATACCAACAGGAAGGAGGTATTACATGCAATATGGCAATCACATCAAGGTCTGGCGTGGGTACTATTACCACCACGGCATCGCTGCTGCACTCGGCCCAGAAAATGTCTCGTCTCTGGCACTGTCGGAACTGCGTGCAGAATTCCTCGTGTCGCAGATTTACGGCAAAAAGCTGAACATTTCAGGCGAAATGCAGAAGGACATTGCTGCCAAGGATTGGCGGATTTTCAAAACTATCACAGGCGGTGACAAGCTCATGCTCAATGGTAAATTCCAGCAGCCTTTTTCCGCAGAACTCACGGCAAAATTCCTGTTCATCGGCAACTTCCTCCCGACATTCCCAGAGGATGATCCTGCCCTCCTCGATCGCTGCAATGTCATTCATTTTAACAACATCATCGCTCGAAAAGACCGTGATCCGGATCTTCTGAAAAAACTCAAGAAGGAGCTGCACATCTTTATCCGGTGGGCTATAGAGGGAGCAATGCGCTATTTGGAACAGGGAGGCTTCACATACTGCCCAGAAAGCGAGAAATATTTTCAAAATCACGTCCGCAAGTGCGACTCTATCACATGGTTTATTGAAGAAAAACTCTGTGCCGGAGAGGGCAGCGATATCATTCCCACCACAGATATATACAATTCGTATAAAATGTTTTGTGAGGATTTCGACGCCCCAATCCTGCCAGCACAGCGGCAGATCGTTCTCTTTGAAGAAGCCGTCAAGAACGGCGGTTACTTTGATCCGAACACCCGCTTCGAGGAATACGCCGAATTCTGGATGGAAAACAACAAGCCGCCGCAGCTCGCACCGAAAACCTATGAACGCTACAAATCCCTGCTCGTACATATCAATGCCGCCATCGGGCATATAAGGCTTTGTAAACTCCAATCCCATCATTTACAGTCATTCTACCAGAATCTGCGGGAAAGCGGCATCAAGCAGGTTGGAAGTTATGCCTGTACAACGTCGCTTCGGCAGATTCTGGAGCAAAAACAGCTGACACGGGAGGCATTTTCCCATCTCTGCGGTGTTTCTTCTGCAACGATCTCTGCCGCCTGCAATGGGAAACACATCAGCATTGCATCCGCCGAAAAAATCGCAGCCGGACTGCAGCTTCCGGCGAAACAGATTTTTGAGATTCACGCCGAAACCACCGGACTTTCGGGAAAAACCATACTGCACTATCACCGCCTCATCAGCAGCATTCTTGCACAGGCGGCACGGGAACGGCTGATCCCGTTCAATCCGGCGGACCGCAATTATATGAAGGCTCCCAGAATGGAACAAAAGGAAGCGGATTTTCTGGATGATGAACAGGTACGGCATGTACTGGCTCTGCTCGACAACGAACCGATCAAATGGAAAACGGCGATGTATCTGCTGATTTTCAGCGGTATGCGCCGTGGAGAACTGATGGGACTGGAGTGGAAGGATATTGATTTTGAAAACCATGTGATCCACATCCGCAATACCAGTCAGTATGTGCAGGGGCTTGGCATCATCACAAAGGGCACGAAAAATGCAACCTCAGAGCGAACCATCCGGCTTTCGGCAAATATGTTTGCAATTCTGGCAGAATACCGCACCTACTGGCTGAACATGCGTGAAGCCCTGCTGGATCGCTGGGAGAATGTGATTGAGATCACGCTGGCAGACGGGACAAAGAAGTGGGTGCAGAATGATCGCCTGTTCGTCAAGGATGATTCCACACCGATGAATCCGGACAGCCTGACGGATTGGGTGAGCAAATTTGTGAAACGGCATGGTCTGCCGCACTTTTCGCCGCATTCTCTCCGGCACACACATGCTTCCCTTCTGATCGCCGGCGGTGTCAATATCCCGACCGTTTCCAGACGGCTTGGGCATTCCAGCGTTGCGACAACAACGAAAGTCTATGTCCATGCGATTCAGTCGGCGGATGAGATCGCCGCAAACCTGATCGAGAAGAAACTTGATCTTGCCGAAAAGCCATGCAAACCAGAAGGAAGCTAAAAAGGAATCCTCATACACAGAAAAACGCTGTGTATGGGGATATTCCTCTGCATTCGCATTATCACTTCTGTATCTTTGCGATCACACAAGTATGCCGCTTTTCCGCATCCTTGTCATAACTGATGCCCACCAGCAAGATCTCGCCGGAGTAGTCCTTCAGGCATTTCACATACTGCTTTTTCTTGATCTGATCGATCGCCGCTTCTGCTGAAATGTTCCATTTCAGTTCCACGATCATTGCAGGAGTTGTGCACCCCTTTCTGGGAATGAACACCAAATCGGCAAATCCCTTGCCGCCTGCCAATTCTCTGTGAATCGTATAATTCTTTCGTGCGGAATAGTACGCAAGGGACAGAATGCAGGACAAAGAGTTTTCATTATTGTATTGCAGAATCGACGTATTCTCATCATGAGCCTGCTCGATGATTTCGGAAACTCTTTCGGTATCGCCCTGTAAAGTTGCTTCAAGGAGTTCGTCCGAAAGCTGAATGGAATGCATGATATGCTCCCAGCCGCCGTCCTCGACGGAGTTGATAAACTCTTTTTGCACCTCAAAATTTGGAATCCACGCCGTTTCCGTGTCAAAGTCATAGGTCAGATAGCCCAAGTGAATCAGCAGCGTCAGCACGTCATCCGCACTGTTGAACGTCACCATATCATTCTGGAATTTGTCCGAATTGACGGGATAATGTTCCCCCGCAATCAGCTTTGTCACGATCTCCCGCAGTCCGAAAATATCCATCTGAATATATTTTTTCAAGGACTCATAGGTTTCAGTTTTCGTCCAGTAACTGTCAAAGTCATGTCCAATCATGGACATCACCACCGAACGTGGATTGTAGATGGACATCCCCTTCAGGTTGTAGCCGTCATACCAGCGTTTTGTCATCTCAAAATCCATCTGGTAGCGGTCGCAGAGTTCCTTGACTTCATTCTCTGTAAATCCGGTAAATTCCGCAAGATTCCGCTGATTTGTCATGGAATATTCATCGAACATATTCAGTGCGGAATGCTCTCCATACTTCTTGATCGGCAGGATGCCTGTCATGTAGGCAAGTGCGACATAGGGCTGATTTTTCAGCAGATCCCGCAGAAAATCAAGGTATTCCTTCTGCAAGTTCCAGTCAGCGTTCCGCATACGGAATACGCAGTCCCACTCATCAATGACAAAGACAAATCTTGCACTGCACTGGGAGTAGATCTCCTCCAGAATGGAAACCAGATCTTCTTCATAAAACTCCACATCCGGAAACGCTCGCTTGAGTTCCCGCACAACTTTGGTTTCAAGCATGGACAGCATTGCATGAATATCGTCTGTGCGGTTCATAAACCGCTGGATATTGAGATGAATCACGTTGTACTTGTTCAGGTGTTTTTCAAAACTCGGATGCTCTGCGATCTTCAGATTCTGAAACAATTCTCTGGAATCGCAGCCACGGCTGTAATAAGCAACCAACATTTCCGCTGCCATGGATTTACCGAATCTTCTCGGACGGCTCACGCAGATATTTCTCTGCTCGCCGAATAAAATAGAGTTTGTAAATCCGATCAGCAATGTTTTGTCCACATAGAAGTGGGAATGGTTGACTGCGTTGTAAAATGAGGAATTGTCGGGGTTCAAATAAATGCCCATCGGTTCTGCCTCCCTTCCGGATTACTCTGTTGTTTTCATTATACCATGTATGTGAGGAAAAATCAAGTGGAAGTGAAGATTGGAATTTTCTGACATCAATCATGTGCCGGAATGCTCCGAGGTAGTCAGCGAGCTGTACCGCCTGCTGGGGAGCAGCGGCAGATGGAGAGTAGGGAGGTATTAATCAGGCTTCACCCCGAGGGAAACTTTGGGGTGATTTTTTCAAAAATTCTTGACAAACGGGGATGGATATGGTATACTATGGATAAGAGCTTACACCTTACCAATTGGGGTCTTGATACGTCCTGGGTTGTGGGAGTAATGGTTACAGGAATTGGGGCTTCTTGCACCTTACCAATTGGGGTCTTTATCCCTGCACAAAAAAGAAACCGCATTCACCCGTCTGACCGGATGAATGCGGTTTTCTGTATGCTGTTTGATACTGATTGCTCATAGATAGCTTAAAATTCCCCCTCCCAGAGGGAGGGGGATTCAGGGGCAGTGCTGCACACCGCCTGTTCTGATGAGTTCGATTTCATTCAAAGACAAGATGGTCATGCACCGACACGAAGATCAGCAGTGTATTGAGCTTTCATTTAAAAATTTAACCCCGATTCCTTTGGTGGAATCGGGGTCTTTTCGCCGGACCGACAGGCAGTTTCCAATGGCATGGCTTCAGCTTATCAGCACCCCGAATCTGCAATAGGAAGAATTGTATCAATTGCCAAGGAGTACTCTCTTCATGATTGCCAGATCGAATCCGTTCAGATAGTCATCCCCGCTGAGATCGCCTGCCTTCCAATTCGCAAGCTTTGCATCGGGGGATGCCAGCAGCCATTTCTGGAGCAGTACCACATCCAGAACATCAAATTTCCCATCCATATTCAGATCACCACGGACTGCAGCATTTGCAGAAACGCCAAGTGCGATATAGCATACGTTGTTGCCGTTGCCGCCGTTCGTGCCAAGTGTGAACGATTCGCCTTTTTTCAGTTCAGTCTTGTAGACTCTCAGAACAAGCTCATTGTCCAGTACAATCAATTCCTCGGTATCGGTCAGTGCTGAGAACCATGACGGAAGCCCCATATCCACAACCCTTGTGTCGGTTGCAATATACAGTGTCATATCATCGCCTGCCACAAATGAGCCGAGATTCTTTGCATACATCTTTGAATCACATGCAGTTCTGATTGCCTCTGCACCATACAGTGCATTCGGAATGGATGCTGTATTGATTGCACGGTCACCGAAAATGGAAGATCCCACACCGAAATTCTCATATACCGACCAGTCGGAACGATTCTCGCTGTCTCTCACAATCAGTTCAGTGAACAGCCTGCCGCCCTCGATCGGTTCAACCATCCCCTTGATTCCAAAATCACCGGAAACCTGGAAACAGTCCAGATAGAGTGAACTGGGCAGAGTGGAATTTGCGATGAATTCAATCTTGTTATCGCCTGCATTCAGCGTCACAGGGACGGTAACTGTTTTCCATGTACTGTAGGAGGTGGTGTTCGGCAGGGAGAGCGTCTGTACCTTTTCGCCGTTGACATACAGATCGACATTGCCGATGTCCGCAACAGAGGAGTATCGCAGCGTCAGATCGAATGCACCTGCCTTTGCGGTATTGACATAATCCCTTGCAGCGGCACTGTCCTTAGTACCGAACTTCATAAAGCCCATACCCCAGCAGCCGGTTACGTCACTTCGGCAGGCATTGGTCACATTCTCTTCAATATTCTTTCTGTCGTAATATTCTGCCTCATACTGGCGGATACCATCGTAAGATTCCGGAAATTCAGGAGCGGATTGCTTTGCTTCACGGAATGCAGTCTGGCGGCCTGTTTCATTGCCTGCACATGCAACACTGATATCGACCGGACCATTGTGCTTGACGGTCATCGTGAATGTGCCGTCGGAATACGAGGTTGTGATTTCACTCTTCTGCTGGCTGACACCCCTGTCTTTCTGCATGGTGATCGCCGGTTCGGATGCACAGCCGTGAATTTTAATGACATCGGTTTTCAGTGTTGATACGTCGTCCTCATCATAGTTGGTCAGATAAAAATCAATGCGATCCGAATACTCATTGATCAGACCTGTACTGTAACGGGGATATTTCAGCTCGATCTGCTTGCAGGTGTTGTATTTCAGATTCAGATAGCCGCTTGCCTCCGTGCCTGTTTTGTAAGGATTATAGGTCACCCAGCTGTTTTCATTTCTGCCGGCATAGATATTTCCTGTATAATCCTGTGCATAGAGCTTGTTGAATTCATCCTGTTTTGCCTGAATACTGTTCCATCTTGACGGAATCTGCGACTGCTTGATCTGAACGGGAATGGATTTTGCAAGATCATCCGTCAGTGCATACACAACAGGAATAGTCTGGTATCTGCCGGTAGATTTGAAAGGGTTATGGTTGTCCTTGAGGTTTCCATCATTTTCGGCACGGTACAGACCTTCAAACATGGTCTTATAAATACAGTACTTATCATCATTACCGCCGCTGTTGACATCCTGAATGACAACAACCTTGGTTCTGTCGATGACTTCTTCTCTTGACGGGATGCGGATCGAACCATCATTGAATTTTCTGTAGATGTCAAGAACCGCATTCTGGTACTGATCATAGAAGGACCAGTTTCTGATCTCGTAACCTTCCTGATCACGCTGAATCCAGTTTTCTTTGATACAATCCGCCCAGATAAGCTCCGGACCGTCAATTACCGTCATACCGTTCTGCACCATGCGTTCGAGAAGCACCGGTGCGGAAGTGACGAGTCTGTACTGCTCCTTTGTCTGCGGATCAAGATCACCGCCGACCCAGGGGTAATCCGACCAGCCCGTATCATCCCAACGCACACCGAAATTTCCGCAGTAACCGGAAATGTATGCACCATAAACCTCACTTTCTACAGCTGCGATATATCCACTCTGCGTATACTTTTCCTCAAGAATGAGGTTTTCAGAATAAGTACGGGCAGCCTGTTCCCAATTCGCATTGGTTTTGAGCATCGCTACAGGATTAAGCTGCGAACCCCACTGGTTTTCACACCAGCTGATGTCAAGATAGCCGCCGTATTTGTTGCAAAGCTTGAGCAGAGCGGAGAAGTGATCATATCTCTGCTGATACGTTACAGGGAAATCCTGCGAGGCAAATCCCCAGAACTGTTCGCAGTAGTTGTAGCCAAGGAAGTTCGGATACTCACGGAAAAATTCACCGAAGATAGTATTTTCAAGATCATCCGTTGCTTTGTAATCGGGGAAATGGCACTGTCCGCCGCTGGCGGGCTGAATCATCGTCCATACGCCCTTATCCGCACATGCCTTCATCCATGATCTTGCCGTTTCAACACCATCCTGTACCATGAGCCACTTATGTTCCGTGCTGCTCCAGTTGATGGAGAGGGAGATATTGAACACCACATAGGGCAGAACATCTTCCGGAACAAGCTCGATGATCTTTTCGGGATCGGCATAGTTCCATGAATCAATGTGGATGATCCACATTGGAGATTCATTCGACAGGACACGGCGGAAGTTTCCAGCCGCCTCTGCACTCAGAGGCTCGATTTTCAACGTATTCCCGATGTCGCATTCGGTGAGAACAGCAGGAATGCTGTCGGACAGCATTCCCGTAAACATACTAAGCCCCATAACAGTCGAAAGCAATGCTGCACATAGTTTTTTGGTAACTATTCACTCCCCCACATCATCTGCCCAACAAACAATGAAAGCATAGCATCAAAAGCTGTAACACCTGCTTTGGCAGCGGTAGAGGTGAAGGACTTGAGCGACAGGAAATCCCATGCTCCCTGCTCGGATCGAAATGTGCCGATCACCTTGCTTTTCATTCTGACCATACGCAGATCACGTTCAGCCTGATTATTTGTAAAGGGGACAAGTGGATTATCCGCAAAACGGCATACTTCTCCCTTGTGTGTCCGAAGCCGATCAATCAAAGCACGGATTTTCCCACGCTTCACCCTCCCATGTTTTCCAGGTTCTCTTTCAGGGATCGGATTCTGCGCAGTACCCTTTTCAAGGATCTGATCGTAATTTCGCTTCAGGCATTCCATGTAGTGCTGCCGGGAATCAATCTCCGGATGCTGATTATAGTAATCTGCCGCACGGTACATGGAAAGCAGTTCGAGATATAGTTCCTGTGCCCATGTCTGTTCCGGATGATTCTCAAAAATACCCGTCAGCTCACGCAGAAGATGTGCACAGCACATGGCATGGTCTGCTCCGGTTGCCTTAAAATAGGATGACCAGAAATCATGTACCGCAATGCCACGGTATTGCGCAAGAAATCCGATCTCATCCATCGCCTGCTTCCCACGTTTTTCGGACAGAGCATAGTAAGTCAGCCCGGATGTGCTGATCACATGCACCCAATGCAGCTTACCATTCACACGCAGACCTGTTTCGTCACAATGCACAACAGGATTTTTATGCAATTTCTGTGGAAAATCAGCCACAATCGTTTCTGCTTTCGCAGCAGCACTGTGCAGCATATTGGAAACAGTCCCAACGCTTAGTTTGATACCGGTCAAGCCCTGAATCATCTCGCAAAGGTTCTTCATCGCCACCAT
>CALGTT010000085.1 GCA_937901485.1 uncultured Ruminococcus sp. | reverse complement strand
GAAAAACTTAAAATCAAACGCGGAGCGATAGCTCCGCAAAAGGGGTTCGGGGACGAAGGCTTACAGCCCCTGTCCCCTCTGCTTCACTTCGTCCAGCAATTCCTCCGCCCTGTGGGAAGTCACCCGAAATACAGCACCTATCCCGCATACCGGAAAAGCCTTCCCGCATACACTAACCCCGAAAGGCTGGTGTAAGCAATGATACTCGAATTTCTGACAAGGATCATTTTTTTCATCCTCCACGCGGATACGCCCCATCAATTTCCAAAACCCCTGTCCGCCAAGGAGGAACTTGCCTGCTTCGAGGAAATGGAGCAGGGAAACACTAAGGCAAAGCACAGGCTCATTGAGCATAACCTCCGGCTCGTCGTGCATATTGCGCGGAAATACTACAATTCCTCTGAGGAACAGGAGGAGCTGATCTCCATCGGCACATTCGGACTGATGAAAGCGGTGGATACGTTCGACTACAAGAAAGGCGCGAAGTTTTCGACTTATGCGTCACGGTGTGTGGAAAACGAGATCCTCATGCACTTCCGTGCGCAGAAAAAGAGTGCCGGCGATCTGTATATGAACGAGCCGATCGACGTGGATAAGGACGGCAATGCCCTGACGCTCATGGACATCATCGAGGACGGGACGGATATTGAAAAGGATGTGGAGCTGTCCATCCACCAGAAACAGCTCTACCGCTTTCTGGGGCAGTGTCTGGATGAGAGGGAGCTGGAGATCATCGTCCACCGCTATGGTCTGTACGGCAACGCACCGCTGACGCAGAAGGAGGTCGCCAAAAAGCTCGATATTTCCCGTTCCTACGTTTCCCGACTGGAAAAGGCGGCACTCAAAAAGCTGCGGAACATGTATGATGTGACACCGTTTTAGGTCGCGGCACTAAGCCTAACAACACATCTTTTCGGCAAAATTTCACACATCCTGTCCCGTCTGTCAACGTTTGCGGTTATCGTAAACTTCCAAAGTTCAGCCATTTTCTTTCTGCTCCGCTTCCGGAGCTTTGGGGTGCTGAAAAATCTGTACGGGTGTGATGGGAGATGCATTTCATGAACAAATCGAAATTAGTCTAAAAACTATTGACATATCCGGAGGAATCATGTATAATAAAGGAAAGAAATGTAATCGAAACCGCGAGTATATACGGAAGGGGGCGATCGCCATCGCCAGAGGAACAAGAAACCGCCCAACGAAAGAGATGATCATTCAGATAGCATCCAAACTATATCTTGAAAAGGGATTCGAAGAAACCAGCAACAAGGAGATCTGTGATATTTTACACATCAGTCCCGGCAATCTGACATTTCATTTGGCAGGCAGTGGAAACGACAAGACAGGAAATGGCAGAAAAATCGCAAAAAAGCAAATTCAAAAAGGAGGTACTTGCATGAAAAGCAAATTCAAAAGAGTTTTGGCGTTCACAGCGTCGCTGGCGATGTGCAGTATGACACTCATGCATTTTCCGACCGGAACATTTTCCATTCCGATGACCGCATCTGCGGCGGAGGGGGATGTGGAGATCAGCGAGGAAAACTTCCCCGACGAGACCTTCCGCACCTACGTTGACGAGAACTTTGACACAACGGATGACAATATCCTGACAGCGGATGAAATCGCAGCGGTGACTCGCATTGATGTTTGTGAAATGAGAATCACCAACCTCACGGGCGTGGAGTATTTCACAGCACTGGAAACTCTGAACTGCTATAAAAACCAGCTTACAAGCATTGATGTGAGCGATTGTACGGCACTGAAAACTCTGCGCTGCCCCAATAACAAGCTTACAAGCATTGATGTGAGCAAGAATACGGCACTGCAAGCTCTGGACTGCTCCTACAATCAGTTTACAAGTCTTGATGTGAGCAAGAATACGGCACTGGGAACTCTGTACTGCTACGGCAATCAGCTTACAAGTCTTGATGTAAGCAAGAATACGGCACTGAAGTATCTGGATTGTGATAACAACCAACTGAAAAGCCTTGATGTGAGCGATTGTACGGCACTGAAAAATCTGATCTGTAACGGCAACCAACTGCAGAGCCTTGATCTGACGAAGAATACTGCATTGATCCATCTGTACTGCACGAAAAACCCTCTGCTTGCTGTGAATGCTGTAACAGGCATCACGAGTTACTATAACGCATCCTCGCTGACTGCTTTCGCCGCTTCGACACCTATTCTCCGTCTTGCGGACTATGGCATCAAAGCGGATATGATCACCAGTTTCACAGGCTGTGAGCTGAGTACTGACGGCAATTACCTCCTCCTGACAGGAGACGGTACAGCGTCCTATACCTATGATGTGGACGGTGAAAACGGCGAGCATACCCTTTCCGCATCCATCGAATTTCCGGCAGGTATTGAGATCAATGAGGAAAACTTCCCCGACGAGACCTTCCGTACCTATCTTGACAAGAACTTCGACACGACGGATGATGATGTTCTGTCAGCGGAGGAAATCGCTGCGGTGACGGAGATCCATGCCTACAGCATGGGCATTGCCGATCTGACGGGCGTGGAATATTTCACGGAACTGGAATATCTGGACTGCGGTCAAAATGCTCTGACCGCTCTGGATGTATCGCAGAATACGGCACTGACCAATTTGTTCTGCTACAACAACCAGCTGACCGCACTTGATGTATCGGCGAATACGGCACTGGAATACCTATACTGCGCCGGCAACCAGCTGACGGCTCTGGATGTAAGCACATGCAAGGCACTGAACTATCTGGACTGCGGGGGCAATCCGCTTACAAGCCTTGATGTAAGTAATAATACGGCATTGAGCGATCTGCACTGCTACGATAATCAGCTGACAAGCCTTGATGTGAGCAATAATACGGTACTGGCTGTGCTGAACTGCTGCACGAATCCCTTGCTCTCCGTCAACGGTGTAAGCAGCGATATATCTGCCTTTACCGGTTCGCCGCTTTCCGCTTTCGTCACAGCTGACGCTTCCGTAAGTCTCAGCGAATATGGTATTGTTGAAGCGAATGTATCCGACCTTACCGGCGGCGGGATCGTTGACGGCACCATCGTTCCCACTTCGATCCCCGGAACAGTAACTTATACTTATGACGCTGACGGCGAGAACGGCGATGAAACGATCAGCTGTACGATCAGCTTCGGTGTTCCGATCAATGAAACAAACTTCCCCGACGAGAGCTTCCGCAACTACATTGACGGGAACTTTGACACAACGGATGATGATATCCTCGATGCGGATGAGATCGCAGCGGTGACGAGGATTGACATCCGGTTTGCGTTCATCCCCACCGTAACCGACCTCACGGGTGTGGAGTATTTCACAGCACTGGATTATCTGGATTGCTCCTACAACGAGTTGACCAGCCTTGATGTGAGCAGTTGTACGGCACTGACCTATCTGAACGTCGCTTTCAACCAGCTGGCAGCTCTTGATGTGAGCAAGAATACAAAACTGGAATATCTGCTCTGTATGGGCAACCAATTGCAGTGCCTTGACCTGACGAAGAATACTGCATTGATCTATCTGTACTGCACAAAAAATCCGCTGCTTGCTGTGAATGCTGTAACGGGTATCACGAATTACTATAATGCATCTTCGCTGACTGCTTTCGCCGCTTCCACACCCGTTATCCGTCTGGCAGACTATGGCATTGACAGCACGAAGATGAGCGACCTTACCGGCTGTAAAATCAGTACTGACGGCAATTGTCTCCTCCTGACAGGAGACGGTACAGCGTCCTATACCTATGACGTGGACGGTGAATACGGTGAAAATACCATCGCTGTGAGCATCAGCTATCCAACAGGCATTGAGATCAATGAGGCGAATTTCCCCGACGAAACCTTCCGCACCTACATTGACGAGAACTTTGACACAACGGACAACAATATCCTGACAGCGGATGAAATCGCAGCGGTGACAAGAATCTCTGTTTCCAATATGGGAATCACCAACCTCACAGGTGTGGAGTTTTTCACAGCACTGACCGCGCTGTACTGCGGCAGCAACCAGCTGACAAGTTTGGACGTGAGCAAGAATACAGCACTTACCGATATGGATTGCTCCTCCAACCAGCTGACAAGTCTGGACGTGAGCAAGAATACGGCACTGACATTTCTGAATTGCTCCTTCAACCAGCTGACGAGTCTCGATGTGAGCAAGAATACGGCACTGTACTATCTGTATTGCTTCTCCAACCAGCTGACAAGCCTTGACGTGAGCAAGAATACGGCACTGACCGAGCTGTACTGCTACGAAAACCAGCTGACAAGTCTGAATGTGGACGGCTGTGCGGCACTGATCAATCTGTACTGTAACTCCAACCAGCTTACAAGCCTGGATCTGAGCCAGAATACAAATCTGAACATTGTAGACTGTTCTTCCAACAGCTATTCCATCGACCTCATCGGCGGTACATTTGACCTTAGCACATTACCTGAGGGCTTTGATGTGACAAAGGTTTACGGATGGTTCAATGCGACTGTTGAGGACGATATACTGACCGTTTCCAACCCGACATCTGACATTACCTATACTTACGATCTCGGCAACGGCAATACTCAGATCTTTACACTTACACATGTTTCCTGTACGCTGACTGAGGATATGGTATCTGAGATTGATAAGCAGACCTACAGCGGCGAAGCTCTTGAACCTGTTGAAATCGTCTGCGGCGATTATACCCTCGTGAAGGGTACGGACTATACCGTTTCTTATGAGAACAATGTGGATGCCGGAACAGCAACAGCGATCATCACCGGCATGGGATTGTTCACGGGCGAAGTGACTGTAAACTTCACCATCGCTCCCATGGACATTTCCGCCGCAGAGATCACCCTCGGTGAGGCTCTGACCTACAATGGCTCCGAACTGACACAGACAATTGACAGCGTCACCGTGAACGGTCTGCCCCTGACGGAAAATGACTATACCATCAGCGGCAGCACTGCCACGAATGCGGATGACAGCTATACGCTTACCATCAGCGGCAACGGCAATTTCACAGGAGAAGCATATGTCGGCTGGTCGATCGCTCCCAAGTCCATCGACAGCGTTGCAATTGACGTGACTGCTCCCGCAGTCGGTGAAACACCGCAGGATACTATTGCAGACGGCGACGGCTTCACAGGCGTGATCAGCTGGAAGCCTGCTGAGGATGTATTCGGCTACAATGTCGTTTATATGGCAGAGGTGCTTCTGACTCCCGACAACAACCATGTGTTTGACGAGAATACGACGGCTGAGGGCTTTGCGGCAACACTGAACGAAGACGGAACCCTGACCCTGACAAAGGAATTTGAGGCAACCGATAAGGCGAAGCTCACAAGCCTGACTTCTCCCGAGAATGTAACACTGTCGGAATACTACACCAATGCGGACGATGTTCTCGCACTGCTCCCGACTACGATCGAGATCGAAGCAGAGGACGGCACAAGCGAGCTTGCAATTACATGGACACTTGACGGCGAATTTGATACAGCTTCCAATGCAGAGAATGCCTTTGTATGGACTGCGGATATCGGCGAGCTGAACGCCAACGGCTTTGCAGTCTCCGGTGAGATCACAGTCACAAATGTGGAATACGTTGTGATCAATGCGGATAACTTCCCCGATGAAATTTTCCGCACTTATGTGGACGAGAACCTCGATACAACGGATGATGGTGTTCTGACTGCTGAGGAAATTGCGGCGGTGAAGGAAATCAGTGTTTCCGATAAGGGAATCTCCGACCTCACAGGCGTGGAGTATTTCACGGCACTGAACTATCTGGACTGCTCCTCTAACCAGCTGACAAGCCTTGACATGAGCAAAAACACAGCACTGACAGATCTGTACTGCTACTATAACTCGCTGACCAGCCTTGATGTGAGCAATAATACAGCACTGAAAAGTCTTGCCTGCGACACCAACCAGCTGGAGAGCCTTGATGTAAGCAATAATACAGCACTGACCGAGCTGTACTGCTACAATAACTCGCTGACCAGCCTTGATGTAAGCCAAAATACAGCACTGGAATATCTGTCCTGCAGCACCAACCAGCTGGAGAGCCTTGATGTAAGCAATAATACAGCGCTGAAAAGTCTGTCCTGCAGCAATAATCAGTTGACCAGTCTTGACGTGAGCAATAATACAGCACTGATCGTTCTGGAATGCAACTACAACGAGCTGACCATCCTGGATGTGAGCCAGAATACGGCACTGAAAACTCTGTCCTGCTACACCAACCAGCTGACAAGCCTTGATGTGAGCAAGAATACGGCACTGGAACATCTGTACTGCCACGGAAACCAGCTTACAAGTCTTGATGTAAGCCAAAATACGGCACTGGAATATCTTGACTGCCACGACAACCAGCTGACCAGCCTTGATGTAAGCAAGAATGCGGAACTGTACGATCTGGACTGCTCCTACAATCAGCTGACCAGCCTTGATGTGAGCAATAATACTGCTCTGGAAACTCTGTCCTGCAACAGCAACAGCTATGAAATCGACCTGATCGGCGGTACATTTGACCTTACTGCTCTCCCTGAGGGCTTTGATGTGACCAAGGCTTCCGAATGGGACAATGCCACAGTTGCGGGCAATACCCTGACGGTTTCCAATCCTATGGAGAACATCACTTATACTTACGATCTCGGCAACGGCAGTACTGAAGTCTTTACACTTACTCCTGTTTCCTGCACGCTGACAGAGGATATGATTCAGCCGATTGCAGACCGTAATTATGGCGGTGGTTACGCATTGGAACCGGAACCTGAGATTCTTTGCGGAGATTATAGTCTGGCTGCGGATACCGACTACACTGTTGTTTATGAGAATAATGTGGATGTAGGTACAGCTTCTGTTACCATTACGGGCATTGGAATGTTTCATGGTGAAGTCACAACAACGTTTGACATTCTCACAAAGGATATCTCCGGTGCAGTGATTAAGCTTGGCGATACGCTTTCCTATAATGGTGAAGAGCAGACGCAGACATTCGCAGTATACCTTGATGGACTGCTGCTGCCCGGACAATATTATACAGTTTCCGGCAACATTGGAACGAATGCCGGCACCTATACACTGACCATCGAGGGCAACGGTAATACTGTTGGCACTGTAACTGCGGAGTGGAGCATCGAAAAGGCAGTGCCGGAGATCCTCTCCCCGACAGCAAGCGAGCTGACCTATGGACAGACGCTCGGCGAGAGTATGCTTTCTGACAGCGCATGGACATGGTTTGCTCCCAACACAATCCCGACCGTGAATAACAGCGGTTATACGGCGTTTATTCTCGTGGAGGACAGCCGGAACTATGACTATAGCGGCATTGAAGGCTATGAGATCTGGGAAAACGCGGAGGTAGTTGCAAGGGTGATCCCCGTCACCGTCAACAGGGCAGTTCCTACGGTTACGCCCATCATTCCGGAGGGTGAATACACCGAGGGCGATGCACTCCCCGAACTCCTTTATCGGAGCGAAACGGACGGTCTGATCGCGTGGATGACTGAGCTTAAGCAGCTGATCGTTGGTGAAAACGTGCTGGAATGGCAGTTCACGCCCGATGATCAGGAGAATTACGAGGCAGTGACGGGCACAGCGATCGTGGAAGCAAAGGCAACCACGACCACCACAACCACAACCGAAACCACGACAACAACCACAACGACTACCACGACCGAAACGACAACAACCACAACGACTACCACGACCGAAACGACAACAACCACAACGACTA
>CALGTT010000084.1 GCA_937901485.1 uncultured Ruminococcus sp. | reverse complement strand
GGATAGCTTGTGGACAGAGGCTGCATTTCAAACATATCTGCCATCAGCATCATGCCGTCCCGCTTCTGCTGATCGAGCACATGTGTGTAAGTATCAAGCGTAAAGGATACCGAATAATGTCCGAGGAGCGTGGAGAGCGTCTTGACATCCATGCCCTGTTCAAGGGCTCGTGTGGCAAATGTATGACGCAGTGCGTGGAATGTAAAATGTCCGATCCCTGCCGTTTCAAGTATCTGATGGTAGTAATCCGAGAGGGTGCGTCCCTCCACATAACAGCCGAGTGGATTGGTGACGACCATGCCCAGATTCTGATAGGCTTCCCCTGCAAGCTGTGCATCCTCCTTCTGCACAAGCCTCCATTTCTGAAGATCCTGCACAGTAAAGGGAAGGAGCGGAATAGAACGAACGGAATTCTTGGTTTTCGGTGCCTGGAATATGATCTCGGTCGAATTGCCTTCGCCGTGATAGTCCATTTTGGGGAGACGGCTCATCGTCCGGCGTACATGGAGTGTGGCACGATGCAGGTCAATGTCATCCCATTTCAGCCCCACAAGCTCGCCGATACGCAGCCCTGTTGCAAGTGTGAGACGGATGAAAACGCCGTAACGATTGTGATAGCTTGCCTGAATCAATCGCTGCTGCTGCTCAGGAGTCAGGATCTGCACCTCCGGCTTTTCACGCCTTGGCATCGCAACAGCATCACATGGATTGTAGGGAAGATAGTGCTCAAGCACTGCCTGCCCGATCGCCTTGTGCAGACAGCGGTGCATATTCATGATGGTCTTGGGAGCGAGTCCCTCGTCCGTCAGCTTGTAGTTGTAGAAATCCTGAAGTATCTTCGTGTTCAGGTCTTTCAGCTTCATAGTGGGAAATGCGGGTGCAAAATGCTTGAAAATATAGCCGTGGTAGCTTGTGTAGGTGGACTGCTTCAGATTATGCCGCATATAAGTCTCCAGCCAGGTGTTCAGCCACTCGACCAGCGTGAGTGAGGTGGGGTCGATCAGTCCTATCGTATGCACCTGATGTCCAAGCTCGTGGAGCAGTCTGACAGCTTCGGCTTCTGTTTTGGCGTATCGTGAAACACGCTTGGTTTTGTCGGTGCGGAAGTCGGTTCCGGTGATGACTCTGACCTCCCATCTGCCGTCGGTTCTCAGACGAAGCGTGCCTTCGTTATTTCTTCTGCGTGACATTGCATTGCCTCCTTTGACAGCTCCGGTTGGGAATACCGGAGCTGTTTACGATTATTGTTCTTCCATAGCGGTTTGCGTGTGCTGTTCGAGCCACATCAAAAACTTGTCCCTTGCGACAATGGAGCGTTTGCCGATCTTGATGGTTGGAAAATCCTTGCGTTTAATACTAATCCTCAAAACCCCAATCAATCATTGGGGTTTTGAGGGCGGCTGACTGCGTCATCCGCCGATTTGAACGCAAAGCGTTCAAATCCCGTCTCATGCAATCCCTAACGCCGACTCCGTCGGCTAAACTCTGATAGACTTTGTCTATCAGAGTTAAAGGGATTAGTATGAATAAAGAATAACAGGATGTCGGTGAAACCCCCAGAAATTTGCTGATGTCCTTAGCATCCAGCGTCAAGGGCAGTTCATCATAGCTTTTGAATCGTTCCATACGATTACCTCCTTTTTGTATTATCAAATTGTTGTGAACAGTGTAAAAAACTGCACATAACGTAAATAACGAAAATCGGATCATGTATTGCGGTGAAATCCGCACTTCTGACAAAACCTGTAATAGCTGGAGCGTGATATTCCGAGCAGCCGTATTGCATCAACAGGACGAAGCTCACCACTGGCGACCTGCTGGATCACTGCGTCCCAGTTATCCGGTTTGGCAGTTTCAGGTCTGCCGAAGCGGACGTTTTTCTTTTTCGCCGCATCAATGCCCTCCCGCTGTCTTCTGCGGATCTTCATGCGTTCGTTTTCTGCGATGCTGCCGAGGACTTCGATCAGGATGGAGTTGATCATGTCCATCACCCATATCTGATCATCGGGAAATTCCGTCAGTGTAGTGGGAATGTCCAGAATTCTGACATGTACCCCCAGATGCTTGAAGTATTCCAGCTCTTGTTTGATGTCCGACTTGTTCCTGCTCAGTCGGTCCAGCTCCTTGATTACCAGTGTATCGCCGTTTCTCAGAAGCTGGTTTCTGATACTAATTCCCGATCAAACTATTGAAATAGTTCGATCGGGAGCGTGTGCTGACGCACCCGCCATTTCATGCCGTTCCACGGCATGAAATCCGTCTCATGCATTCCCAAACGCCGCCTGTGGCGGCTATCAAAATCATGAATTTTTCATGATTTTGAAATGGGAATGGTATGAGATAGCGATAGCCCTCCCGCTCCGTATCCTTTTCCGGAGCATTTGTCGATGATGATATTCCCTTCCGGCACGCCGTAATGGAGCAGGGCAGCAATCTGTCTGTCCTCGTTCTGCTCACGGGTGGAAACACGGGCGTATCCATACGTTCGATGATCCATAGTACCTCCTATCCGTTCCAGAAAGTCCCTGCACTTTCCGGAACATCTCAAAATTCAAAATACTATGTTTTGGGACGTGATTTCGGCGAAAGAAAGACGCTCCCAAAAGGTATACCTTTTGAGAGCGTGCAAGGCAGGGCATTGCTGCGTGGTATGTATCATTTGGTCAATTTTCAGTTGAAATCCAATCCCGATATAGTACACTGTAATAATATATAAGTGTAGAAACGAAATATCACTTGTAATATTGGGGAAGATGTAGTATAATGAAAGGGAAAAGTGCAGTTGCTTGCAGAGCTGTTCATGTGAATAAAAGCATCCTACAAATTCCTGAACGAAGCGACATGATAAAGATGGACATTATTCTGTAAGGGGATATTTAAAAGCATACAGATAGCAGATGCAATTATTAGAGGAACTTTGGATTTTAGAGGTGGTTCAGCGATATGCCGGAAAATAATTACACAGAAGATAGAGATTGTCCTGTATATGGACGTAAGATAGGCTGCGAGTTGTGTTTCGAAACAGTTATGACGTTTGAGAAAATATTGCTCACTGACGCTGTTCCAGAACTTGAGAATGTAAAAGATATGGAAACTGCACATATTCGTTGCGAGGAGTGCCGTTATTCTGCAATATGGGAAGAATAGAGAAATCTGCTGTGAGAAATAACATGTTGTCTGGAGGTGAGCGTGTGAGTGTGACTGCAAAACAAGCGTATCAGATTGCACAAAAAGAAGCCGACGGTTTTAAAATAACCGGTTGCTGTGAGTTGAGTGACCGCTACCTTTTTGGATGGTGCCAATCAGACGGAACGGCAGTAATGCTTCCACCAATTTGTGTGTTGAAAGAGAACGGAGAGGTCGATCTCCACGATGAAAGCGGTGGAACGTTTTTATCAGGTTCTTGTCGAGAGCAAGGAAAAGATATTTCGCTGGAAGAATTGGAAACCGTCTGACAATCAGACGGTTTTCTTACATAATGCAACGTTCTTTCAAGGGCGTTTTTTGATACTAAAACGCTCTCTATGTGACACATATGACGAAAAGCACTATATGGCAAAGGTCCGCCAGTTCTACGAAAAGTGCGGTGTGAAGACGGAGAGGAATGTGCCTCTGCTGGAAAATGGTCAGTTCGTTTGTACAGAAAAAATACCCCATGAGAAAAAATGCAGGACGAGAGAGAACTCCGGAACTAATCGTAGGCGTAAGCAAACCCGCAACTTCAGTTGGGATGCACTTTATGAGTGCTGTCAGCTGTTCCGCCAGTTCGCAGATGGAACGGAGTACTATTACTATCCGGAGCTGTTTTTGCTTGCTACAAATCTGATCAATATTGAGAAGGGAAAAGCGGAGTTCTTGAGAATACTGAATCTGCCGGAGAATGCAGGTCATGCCGCTTATCATGAACGTAATTGGAGAGTGATTCTGAATCTCCTGCGGGATGAGGGGTATCAGCCGCAATCCTGTGCCGATTGCCCCTATGCTTCAGTGTGCAATCATCGGAAAAACCTCATTCTTACCGCCAAGCAGGGACGCAGCTGCATCCGCACCATTACGGAGAAGGAATACTGCACGCTTCAGGAAGCGGAACAAAGTCTTGCGGAGAACTTTCAGGCGGCGATGGCTTCACAAAAGAATGGCATCCATCTTATCATCGCACAGACGGGATTGGGCAAAACCAATACCTATCTGAATTACTTGAAAAGTGCGGACAAGCGAGTTTTGATTGCTGTGCCGACCCATGCACTGAAATGGGAGATTGTGCAGAAGGCACAGAGAATGGGGATCACCAACATCCGATGCACACCGGAATTGCCCACCCTTTCCGATGAGATTACCTCACAGCTGAAGCATAACTACAATATAGGTGCAGGTTCGGTCAATTTGAGCGTACTGAGGGAGATCCTATCGAACATGGAGCCGGAACATCAGGATCATGCTGTGCTAAAGTCCTATCTGGAGGAACTTGCGGATGTTGTGAACTATGAGGGACATATTGTCACCACCCATGAGCGTCTCTTATATTTTGTAAAAGACGAAAAGCCTTTGTGCAATCATGAGGTGATCATAGATGAAGATATTCTGCGGACCGTATTCGCAACAGAGACAGTGAGCAACGAGGATATTCGCCAAGCAATGCAGTGCACGGATTTTAAAGATACTTCAAAGCACAGAATGCAGGAGATCCTTACTACCAACGGATTCCGACAATACAATGTGCAGGAAACTGAAAACACCTCCTTGAGCAAAGAGCTGCTTGGTCAGCTTGAGCAGATCAGTACCAATATCATCGACATGCTTTCCGCAAGATACCTCTGTAATCATGGGGAGAGTACCACTTATATCAGGCAAAAGCCTTTTTATTTTCAGAAAGTGATCGTGATGTCTGCGACTGCCAATGCCCAGGTTTACCGGATGCTGCTGCCAAAGCCTGTTTTTGAATACAGATGCAAAACAGCGAAATATCGGGGACGCTTAAAGCTCTATCCCCAATATACATTCAGCCGTTATTCGCTGTATCATGATCCTGAGATCAAGTCATATATTGACAGTCTGATCGGAGACAGCACTGTCATTACATTCAAGGCATTTGAAGAACTGTTTGGAACAGCGTATCATTTCGGAGCGGTGGAGGGTCTGAACTGTCTGGAAGGAAAGGATATTGCAGTGATCGGGCTTCCAAACGTGAATGACATTGTGTATAAGCTCTATGGAATGGCAGCTGGAGTAGATCCGCAGTCTGAAGAACTGTGTCCGATGAAGGTGCAGTATCATGGCTATGAGTTTTATGCGAACTCATACAGAAATGACCGCTTGCGGACAATCCAGCTCTGGATGCTGGAATCCCTGCTGGAGCAGGCAGTCGGGCGAGCAAGATTGCTCCGTTTTGATTGTGAAGTGAAGGTATTTGCACGCTTTCCAATTGATCAGGCAACTGTAATGTGATAAAATTCATATACTGACGTGCAACGCAAGTCTGGAACTTTTGTGTCGGTGAAAAATGCGCATTTCCCTAATATATATTAGGGCTTTGCGCAAAAATCACCGATTTTATGAATTTTTTGTGAACGAGAAGGGCGGGGGGTAAAAGAATTCCAGAATTGCGTTGCACTGCAGCCTTGCTCACAAAAAATAATCGAAGTACATACGAATACTCCGATTATTTTTTGCTTGATTTCCAGACGTTTGAAAGAGGGCTAACGTGAAAACTCTCGGATTTGCTCCGGCTCATTCAACACTCCCTCAATCTCGTCATAACTATATCCCATCTCCACCAGCTCCAGCACCTCATCCTCCGTCACGCCGAAACAATGGCACATCAGAAGCAGCGTTTCCAGTGCTTCATCTGGATCGCTTTCATTTTCCCAAGGGCAGTAACGAAAAAACGGATCATAGAACATGGTCTGAAACGTATCTCCGGAAAGGTTTCCCCTTGCGTCGATCTTCAGAATATCGCCGTTTTTCACTTCAAACACCTCATAATCAAAGCGGAGAAGCCCGCATACTTTCAGAGCCTTTTCCATGATCGACTGTGTGGATGCATAGACATACAACCCGATCAGAGGGAAGTGGATGAGGTACAGCGGACTGCTGCCTTTCACAAAGTACAGCGAATTTTCGGCATCGAGCAGTGTAAATGTGAAGTTACCGGATACATCCTCCGCCATCCGAGCAAGCGATTCAAACGAAAGATCCCCATTCTGTTCCAGAAGCTGTACACCGATGTAGCTATCGGTTTCAATCTTTGTAGCGGGCAGCTTCTTCGTTCTCCGCAGCTCCCGGTCATTGTACAGCACACCATTATGCGCAAACGCAAACTCCTGTCCGGCGAATCCTCGGAATGGATGGTTATTGAAATTGTGTTTCTGATTGCCCTGCGTTGTGAGCCTTGTATGCCCCATCAGAGCCGCAGTCCCAGCCGGAACACGGAATTTGAGCTTATGAGCAGGTTGCGGACGCTTGTAGATCGTGATTTTCCCGTCACGGACATACGAAATTCCGCTGGCATCCGTTCCTCTTTCTTCGGCAGCATTTGCCAATGCCTGCGTCAATTTTTGCAGAACTTTCGGCGAAATCTTTCCGTTGTAATCCAGCCAGCCAAATAATGCACACATATCACATATCCTCCTCTGTCGTAATTTCCTCGTTGATATAGAGCCGTCGTTCCTTCAGATACTGAATCAATTCCGGTTCGGTGACAGTCGCCACAAAGTCCGACCACGACAGCTCCTGCAGCTCGACATCTGACAAATTAAAAGCCACATCACAGATGCGGTTGACCATCTGCAATGTGGCGAGCAGGGTATTCAGTTTCAGCGTGCCTCGGAACATCCGGAATTCGATCGTGTGATGGTTGCAGAGATTTACAGCGGAATATCGACCATAACGTTCTTTCGCCTTGTCAAGCAATTTCTTCGGGGACGATTCATAGCCGTATCTCGCCGCCCAGCGGTTCATGGCGGATTCGGAACGGCGTGAGAATTTCAGCAGCTCATTCCAATGCTGTTCGACAAAATACAGGATTCTGGAAATCGTGACTTCCTGACGGTCCAAGGTATCGCCCAGACTGGAGCGATTCACATGGACATGCAGTCCGCAGGTCGAAGTCTGGTGCGAACGGTAGCCCAGCTTCACACACTCGTTCAGCACATCCTCCCAATAGTAGCTCATGTGATAATCAAGGCTCATGGGGTGCGTCACAATTTCCATGCCGTCATTCAGGCTGCCGTCCGATTTGATGTAGATACAATCGTCCGAGCTGTTGCCGATTTCCAGAATGCTTTGGGCATTGTCCTCGTCACGACCACCGATGTCGATCTCCAGCTCCACGCCGAAAAAGCGTGCATTATTGCCGTAAAAGATCGGCTCTGGCTTGTAGCCATAATCGTGAATGCAGTTGTCCAGTTCGTTGAAACAGCGATAGCACAGGGTATCATCGCCATGCCCGTAGGAATCGTTGACGTGCATCACACAGTCGCAATTGTCGCATCTGGTGTAGTGATTTTCGTAACAGTGTTCGCACAGGCAGTGATTGTCGTCGCCGTAAACGTCATCATCGTAAATCAGTGCTCCGCAGCGTTCGCATGTAGAACAGTAATTTTCCACGCAGTCAGTGCAGACAATTTCGCCCTGAACAAGGCTGAAATCATCATCCGTGATGATTCTTCCGCAATGCGAACAGAGCTGGTGGTTTTCCTCGATCTGCATATTTTTCTCTTTCA
>CALGTT010000083.1 GCA_937901485.1 uncultured Ruminococcus sp. | reverse complement strand
GACGAAAGCGACGCATTCATGAAGGAGCTGATCGCCGAGCATGTCAGCGGACAGCTCAAGGTCGCTCCCGAACATGCCAGCAACCGTGTTCTTGACTACATGGGCAAGCCCCATATTGAGGTGTATGAGCAGTTTGAGAAGAAGTTTTATGAGATCACCAAGGGCATGGCAAAGGAGCAGTATCTTGTGCCCTATCTCATGTCCTCCCATCCGGGCTGTACGCTGAATGATGCCGTAGATCTGGCGGTATTTCTGAAAAAACACAATATCCGCCCCGAACAGGTGCAGGATTTCTACCCCACCCCCGGCACGATCTCCACGACAATGTTCTGGACGGGACTCGATCCCTACACCCTTGAACCGATTTTTGTGCCGCGAACACCGGAGGAGAAAAAGCTCCAGCGCGTCCTGCTCCAGTATTTCAAGAAGGAAAACCGCGATCTGGTCGAAAAAGCTCTGACCATCGCCAAAAGACGCGACCTCATCGGTACGGGCGCAAATTGTCTGATCCCGCCAGCCGATTCGTCACGCCGCCCATCCCCCCGCAAGCACGAGACACAGCAGGGAAAGACGATCCGAAACCGCCGTCCCTCTGCCAAAGCAAACCGCACAGGAACGGGAACACGCAAAAAACAGAAACCGAATCCCCGCAAAAAAGGTTGATCCCGCAGAGCCGTCCGCATTGGACGGTTCTTCTTTTTCATGAAAAATTCGGCAGAATATTGCGGTTTTTATTTGACAGATTCGTACAAAAGTATGAATAAATTGTTAAAACGAGCTTGGATTTGTTGACTTCATCGATGCATCATAGTATAATTTTCCTAAGTATGCAGTATGTTGTTGGTTTTGTGGATCATTTTATCCGACATAAGGAACCTCGAAACAGAAAGGGATCATTATGAAAAAAACACGAAATACACAATTTTTGTCAGGCATTCTTGCGGCTCTGCTGGCAGTGCAGGGCATCACCGCAGTTTCTCCTGATACATTTCAGTTCCGTCAGCCGTCAGCCGTCATGCAGGCAGCGGCGGCGGAGGATGCGCTCAGCATCACCGGCGGTACAGAGCTGACGGATATTCCGGAGGGGACCCCCGTAATCATTCGGGGCATTGTTGTCTCGGAGATCACGCCCATTTCCAAGCTGACCGCCGGTATTTACACCGCGGACGGACAGCCCGTTTATGAACGTACAGTCACGCCGGATACAGACACTTATAATGTATCCGCCCTTGACAGCTTCCTCAGCTTTAACCTGCTGGAGATCGGCAGCTATGAGTACCGCCTCACAGCCTCCAATGCCGCCGTGACCGATGCGGTCATCGTCAGCCAGAAGTTTTCCGTCACAGAATCGGACGCGCCGGAGGATGCGCTTACCATTACGGGCGCAGGAGAATTGCACGATCTGCCTGCCGGAAGTCCTGCGAAGATCGCAGGAACGGTGCATTCCGCAGAAACCCCCATCACGAGTCTGACGGTAGGGGTGTATGACGCGAATGATGCACTTGTGACCGGTACGACAGTCAATCCTGACAACTGGTATTATAATCTGAATGCGCTGGATGCACAGCTTCGGTTTGACATGCTGCCGGAGGGCGTGTACACCTATGCGGTGACTGCCACCAATGCAACGTATCAGAATTACACACTGGTAAGCCAGAATTTCTCCATTCTGGCAGCTGCCGCTTCCACGACAGCCAAGACCACCAAGGCATCCACGACTACCGCAAAAACCACAAAGCCGACCACTACAACGACAAAGACCACCAAGGCATCCACGACTACCGCAAAAACCACAAAGCCAACCACTACAACGGCAAAGACCACCAAGGCATCCACGACTACCGCAAAAACCACAAAGCCAACCACTAC
>CALGTT010000082.1 GCA_937901485.1 uncultured Ruminococcus sp. | reverse complement strand
TGGGCAAGGGCGCAGTTGGTGAGCAGGACAGAACCTCCACTGACCTGAACATGAAAGTGGTTCTCGGTGCAATTGCTGTTCTGACACTGGCGATCTGGCTGATTCCGGCAATTCCGGTAAATTTCCTCGGCGCACTCATTATCGTAGTATTTGGTTTCTTCTTTGCGACCGTATCCTCCCGTATGGTAGGTCTGGTCGGCAGCAGCAACAACCCCGTATCCGGTATGGCGATCGCAACCCTGCTGATCTCCACCATCATTCTGAAAGCAACTGGTATGACCGGTACAGCTGGTATGGCTGCTGCGATCGCAATTGGCTCTATTATTTGTATTGTAGCCGCTATTTCCGGTGATACCTCTCAGGACCTCAAGACCGGCTACCTGCTCGGCTCGACACCGAAGAAGCAGCAGATCGGTGAAGTGATCGGCGTTCTCGCATCGGCACTTGCCATCGGCGGCACACTCTACCTGCTCGACAGCGCATGGGGCTTCGGCTCTGAGGAACTGGGTGCACCGCAGGCAACCCTGATGAAGATGATCATCGAAGGCGTTATGAGCGCAGAGCTGCCGTGGAATCTGGTATTTGTTGGTGTATTCATTGCCGTTCTCGTAGAAGTCATCGGCATTCCGGTACTGCCGTTTGCGATCGGTGTTTACCTGCCGGTACAGCTCAATGCCTGCATTCTCGTAGGCGGCATCATCCGTCTGGTATTTGACAAGATGAAGGCTAAGGGTGAGGCAGAGGAGAACAAGAAGAAGGAGATCATCAACGATGGTATCCTGTTCTGCTCCGGTATGATCGCCGGTGAAGGTCTGGTCGGCATCCTGCTGGCTCTGCTGGCAGTATTCGGCGCAGATCAGGTGCTCAACATTTCCGGTGTGCTCGGACTGCCGGAGGTCGTTTCCAGCATCGGCAGTGTTGTTGTCTTTGGTCTGATCATTCTGACTTTGCTCAAATTCTCCGTGTGGAAGAAGCGCGACAAGGGTGCTGTGAAGAATGGCAAGAAGTAATCAGCAGGAGGAAAACTACCTCGAACGCATCCCCATGCATCCGCAGGGACTTGCATGGTCTGCGGATGAAAACGGCATCGTGACGCTTGATATAGAGAACACGGGTGTTATGAACCGCATTGCGCAGAAGCTTCTCAAAAAGCCGAAGGTGTCGCATATTCACCTCGACGAGATCGGCAGCTTTGTCTGGCCTTTGATCGACGGCGAGAAGAAAATTGCGGATTTCGGCGAGGCTATGGAGGGGCATTTCGGCGAGAAAGCACAGCCGACCTATGAACGGCTTGCGAAATTCTTTCAGATCCTTGAAAGCTACCATTTTGTAGAATGGAAATAGTTATGAGGGCTTCTGCATCTGCGGAAGCCCTTTATTTTACGCAAATTTTACAATTGACCGCTATCAGATTTGATAATGAAATGGTAGACTATATTTGTTAATAAACGGCGAATTACGCCGAA
The DNA here is from genome assembly GCA_937901485.1 of uncultured Ruminococcus sp. Taxonomy (GTDB): domain Bacteria; phylum Bacillota; class Clostridia; order Oscillospirales; family Ruminococcaceae; genus UBA3855. Next base: position 5,796 of record CALGTT010000082.1, on the reverse strand, counting down.
AAGAAAGGAAACTGATGATGGATATTTTTGACGTACTAGCCCTGATCGGCGGTTTGTGCCTGTTCCTCTTCGGCATGAATCTTATGGGCGACGCACTCGAACGCAGTGCCGGAAACAAGCTGCGCTCCCTCCTTGAAAAGCTGACCACAAACAAAATAGCTGGACTGCTCACAGGTCTTGCAGTGACCGGTGTCATCCAGAGTTCTTCTGCCACCACCGTTATGGTCGTCGGCTTTGTCAACTCCGGTCTGATGACGCTCAAACAAGCGATTAATGTCATCATGGGTGCGAACATCGGTACGACTGTGACCGCATGGCTGCTTAGTCTTGGCGGTATTGAGAGCGACAATCTCTTCATTCAGCTTCTTAAACCTACGTCTTTCACTCCTATCCTTGCTCTGATCGGTATTGGTCTGCACATGTTCTCTAAGAGCGACAAGAAGAAGGAGATTGGTACGATCTTCCTCGGCTTTGCAACGCTTATGTTCGGTATGGATGCCATGTCCGATGCGGTTTCCGGTCTGCGTGATGTGCCGCAGTTCCAGGAACTGTTCATTATGTTCAAGAATCCTATCCTCGGTGTGCTGGCGGGTGCGATCCTGACCGCTATCATCCAGTCCAGCTCTGCATCCGTCGGCATCCTGCAGGCACTTGCGAGTACCGGACAGGTATCCTTTGGTGCAGCAGTTCCGATCATCATGGGACAGAACATCGGTACCTGTGTGACCGCACTGATCAGCTCCGTGGGCACGAACAAGAACGCAAGACGTGCTGCATTTGTGCACCTGTTCTTCAACATCATCGGTACTGTGATCGTGCTGATCGTATTTTCGATTGTGACCGCGATCCTCAAGCCTGCGATTCTCGATGAATCGGCAACCTATATGGGCATTGCCGTCTGCCACTCCATCTTCAATGTGGTATGCACTGCACTTCTCCTGCCTATGTCCGGACTTCTTGAAAAGCTCGTTTACAAGCTCGTTCCGGAGGATAAGCAGGTTGAAGAAACACCCCTGCTCGATGAGCGTCTGCTCGTGACACCCCCCATCGCACTGGAGCAGTGCGAGCATCGCGCTACGGATCTTGCGGGCTTTGCAGCTGATGCGATCCGTGACAGTCTGAAGGTGCTCTCCGATTACACACCGGAGCTTGCCGCATCCATTCGTGAAAAAGAGGAACTGAGCGACCAGTATGAGGATCTGCTCAACACCTACCTCGTTAAGCTCAGCTCCCACCAGATTTCTGCCGCTGACAGTGAGGAAGCGGCGAAACTTCTGAAGATCATCGGCGACTTTGAGCGCATCTCCGACCATAGCGTAAATATTCTGGAGTCCGCTGAGGAAATGCGTGAAAAGAACATTCAGCTCACACCTGCGGCAGTCAGAGAGCTTTCTGTCATCTGTGCCGCCGTGCAGGAAATCACCGACCTTGCACACACTGCGTTCCTGCACAATGATCTGGAAGCAGCGGCAAAGGTTGAGCCGCTTGAAGAAGTCATTGACGATCTGCGTGAAAAACTGCGTTCCAGACATATTCAGCGTCTGCAGCAGGGTGACTGCACCATTATCGCTGGCTTCATCTGGTCGGATCTGCTGACCAATCTGGAGCGTACAGCTGACCATTGCTCCAATATTGCCGGCTGTGTCATCGACATGGCAGCAGACAATCTCAATCTCCATGAATCCCTCCGTGAAATGCGTACTACGAGCGAGGAATTTAAAGAAAGCTACAAGAACTATCACGAGAAATACAGCATTGCATGATGACGATCCCCGTACCGTATGGTGCGGGGATTTCTGCGTATACTATCCTGCATAGACCGTTGCAGAAGGAGGATCTCTATGAAGTATATGCAGCAGGCACTTTGCCTGAAAGACGAAACCATCACCCACCGACGTTATTTTCACAGGAATGCGGAAGCCGGAACGGAATGCCCGCTTGCGCAAGCCTATATCCTGCATGAGCTTGCAGCTCTGGGAATTCCTGCCCAGTCCTGCGGCGGCGGTGTGTCCGCGGAGCTTGGAAAGGGAACACGCACTATACTCCTGCGTGCGGATATGGATGCACTGCCGATGGCAGAGGAAAGCGGTCTGCCCTTTGCCTGTCCTACAGGAAAGGCGGCACATACCTGCGGACATGACCTTCATGCCGCAATGCTTCTGACTGCCGCAAAGCTGCTCAAGAAAAACGAAACCGCACTTTGCGGCATAGTGCGCTTCATGTTCCAGCCTGCGGAGGAACTGCTGTGCGGCGCAAACCGGATGATCACGGACGGCGTTCTCAGCGATCCTCTGCCAGATGCGGCGTTTGCTGTCCATGTCGGGCCGGAAGGCAGAGTGGGGGAGTGCTGGTACAACGCAGACAGCACCATGATGCTCTCCTGCGATGCCTTCCGCATCACCGTGCAAGGAAAGGGTGGTCATGGCGCGTACCCGCACCACTGCATTGACCCCCTGCCGGCAGCCATGCGGATCTGTGATGCGCTCCGCCATCTGCGCACAAATGAAATCGATCCTGCCAGTACCGCTGTGGTTACGATCGGCAGTCTGCACGCAGGAACTGCGTACAATATCATTCCGGAACAGGCTGTTCTCCAGGGGAGCATCCGTGCAGAAACCCCACAGTCGCGTGCCCATCTTACAGCACGTCTGCATGAAGCAGCAGCGCAGATCGCCGCGGCTTACCGATGCCGTGTGCAGATCACCCTGCTTGCCGAAAATCCGCCGCTTTCCTGTGATCCCATCCTGACGGAGCAGATGCGGCAGTATGCGGAAGAATTGCCTGACGCGGTACTGCATTCCGGCATCCGTTCCTTCGGCTCGGATGATTTTGCACAGATCACCGAAAAGATACCATCCGCCTATTTTTTTCTGTCCGCCGGTGTTCAGGGAAAGTCCTCCGCTCCAAGTCATAATCCAAAGGTCATATTCAATGAGGATGTCCTCCCGTTCGGTGCAGCTGTGCTTGCACATTGTACGGAGAAATGGCTGCGGGAGCCGTAATATATTTTTGCGAATTTCTATCATAATTGTGTCATTTATGTTAAAGCACTTGCTTTTTTTGGCAGGATATGCTACAATATGAATGGTATGTATTGTTTCAATGACACAGGAGGGTAATTATGAAGAACAACAAGAAGATCACAGCACTGACAGCTGCGCTTTCTGCATCTGCCATGCTGGTGACTGCTGTGGGGGCAGCCTATCAGTACGATCTTTCCGACCTCATCCATTTGCAGGATGCACTGCTCGCACGGGAAGCTGTGAATGCGGCGGATGATGTCAATGCAGACGGCATGGTCGATGTATATGACCTTGGTATCCTGAAAAAGCGGCTTTCGAAGGATACGGGAGAGCAGACCGCAAAGACCTATGCGGCGACTGAAAAATATGTCAAGATCACGGGCAGAACGATCAGCAAGGATGATGTGACATGGCTCGTGCAGAGCGGCTCTGCGGTTGAATTTACCGTAACAGGCACAGCGGCTGCCGTACAGCTTGCAGGCGACAGCGGCATCAACAACAGCGAGAACAACCGTCCCCGCTATGCGGTCTATGTGGACGGTGAGCTGATTCTGGATGAGCTGATGGAAACGGAGAGCAAGACCGTCACCCTGTTTGAGGGCAGTGCACAGAAAACAGCACAGGTCAAGGTGATGCTTCTTTCTGAAGCAATGTACGGCGGTATCGGCGTGAAGTCTGTGGATGTAACCTCCTCCTCTGCAATTCCGGTGCAGCCGGCAGCAGAAAAGGAGCTGATGATCGAGTTCATCGGTGACTCCATCACCTGCGCTTACGGCGTAGAGGGCACATCCAGCTCCGATCCCTTCATGACCTCAACAGAGAATTTCAGCAAGTCCTACGCATACCTCACTGCACAGCAGCTCAATGCGGATTACAGCGCGGTGTGCTACAGCGGACACGGCATCGTTTCCGGCTATTCCACTGGTGATAAGAATTCCGACAGCCTTGTGCCCGATGTCTATGCACAGACCAGCAAGCACTGGGAATACACTGCACCGTGGGATTTTGAGAAGCGTCAGAATGATGTAGTCGTCATCAACCTCGGCACGAATGATATTAACTATGTCGGAAAAGAACCGGAAACGCGTGGTCAGGAATTCATTGACGGCTATGTGGACTTCCTCGAAATGCTCCGCGGCTGCAATCCGGAAGCCTACCTCATCTGCACGATGGGCACAATGGGCGGTCCTGAGATCTATGATCTCGTTGCACAGGCAGTTGAAGCATATAAGGCAGAAAGCGGCGACGAGCGTGTGATGAGCTACTTCTCCGTGACACATAATTTCCAGGTGGACGGTATCGGCTCTGACTGGCATCCGTCCGCGATCACACAGCAGAACAGTGCCTATGTACTGGCGGACAAGATCTGTCAGGCACTCGGCATGGAGTCATCTCAGCTCGGTCTGAACATTGCTGCGGATTCCGTCTATACCTATGATTCCAACGCAGAATCCGGCGCGAATGTGTATGGCTATGTCAACGATTATGACAAATCCTTCTGGATCAACGTGATGACCGGCGGCGCGGCGGAGAATGACATTCAGGCGTATGTCCCCGATCTGGGGCTCAAAAAGGGCGGCGAATACCGCGTAGAATTTGACTACACCTGCACGGCAAAGGATGACATTCCGCTGCTCCTTCGCGGAGAGGGCACAGCCCCCATCCTCAGCGACAGCATCGCACCGGCAAGCGAAAAGACACATTTTGAAGCGACCTTCACCGCATCTGAGACAGAAACTGCCAAGCTGATATTCCAGATGGGCGGTCAGGACAATTACAACCTGACGCTCTACAATATCAAGGTGGTCAAGACCAACAAGTAACCCGATTTCCCCGCCGCTGGCGGGGACTTTTTTGGCATCCTTCGGATTGTGACGTTTTTGTCATTTTCAAGTCACCGACATGTCACCAAACCTTGCTATAATAGAAACATACCAAGTACAAAGGAGCACTGACAATGGAAATTTTACGAGTAGAACATTTATGCAAAACCTACGGCAAGGGCGAGAACGAAGTACATGCCCTGAATGATGTGTCGTTTACGATCAGCAAAGGCGAATTTGTTGCCATCATCGGACCATCCGGCAGCGGCAAGTCCACACTGCTGCACATCCTCGGCGGCGTAGACAAACCCACAAGCGGCAGCGTCATCCTTGACGGCTGTGATGTATACAAGCAGAATGACGACCAGCTTGCCATCTTCCGCCGCAGACAGGTAGGTCTGATCTATCAGTTCTACAACCTCATCCCCATGCTCAATGTCACGGAAAATATAACGCTTCCCGTCCTCATGGATGGTCAGAAGGTCAATAAGTCGCGTCTGGAGGAGCTGGTCGCTACGCTCGGACTCAAGGGACGCGAGAAGCACCTCCCGAACCAGCTTTCCGGCGGTCAGCAGCAGCGCGTTTCCATCGGCAGAGCACTGATGAATGCACCGGCAGTCATGCTTGCCGATGAGCCGACCGGAAATCTTGACAGCAGGAACAGTCAGGAGATCGTTGAGCTTCTGCGCCATTCCAACCGGAAATATGACCAGACACTCATCATTATTACCCATGATGAGAACATTGCTCTGCAGGCAGACCGCATCCTCGCCATTGAGGACGGAAGAATTACAAGGGACGAGGTGATCCGCTGATGAATATTTTCCACAAGGTCACACTCGAATCCCTCCGCAAGAACCGCACGCGCACCATCGTCACCATCATCGGCATCATCCTCTCCACTGCACTCATCTGCGCGGTGACGACCTCCGTTTCGAGCTTTCAGAATT
>CALGTT010000081.1 GCA_937901485.1 uncultured Ruminococcus sp. | reverse complement strand
TGAGATAAAGATTGCATTTTCAAGTAAAATATGCTATAATATCTGCATAGAATGCTGAAGAATGGAATGATACCTATGGAACTTCTGATCACAGTCATCGTGTGCCTGCTTGCAGGCTGCGGTGCGGGACTTGGTACTGGATTTGCCGGCATGAGTGCGGCGGTAGTGATCACGCCGATGCTCACAACTTTTCTGGGAATGCCTGCCTACAGTGCGATCGGCATTGCACTTGCAAGCGATGTTCTGGCAAGCGGCGTGAGTGCCTACACCTACCACCGGAATCAAAATATCGATATCCGCAATGGTCTGGTCATGATGGCGGCGGTGCTGCTCTTTACATTTGTGGGCAGCTTTATCGCAAGCTATGTCCCGAACGATGCAATGGGCGGCACGTCCGTCTTTATGACAACACTGATGGGCATTAAATTCATTGTCCAGCCCGTAACTACCACAAAAGAAGCGATGAATGCGGTGTCGCCGAAAAAACGTCTGATCCAGTCCATCATTTTCGGTACGCTTATCGGCTTTATCTGCGGCTTTGTCGGTGCAGGCGGCGGTATGATGATGCTGATGATCCTGACAATGGTGCTCGGCTATGAGCTGAAAACGGCTGTCGGTACGAGCGTATTCATTATGACCTTTACAGCATTGACCGGTGCTGTCAGCCATTTTATCATTGATGATAAAACGCCTGACCTGCTTGTTCTCGGACTGTGCGTGCTGTTCACGCTGATATTTGCCCGTATCGGTGCAGTGATCGCAAACAAGGTAAGCGCAAAGACGCTGAACCGTGCAACCGGCGTGATTCTTGTCCTGCTTGGCGTACTGGTGATCGGCATCGGGGCATTGATATGAACGATGGAGCTTCTCATTCGAGAGGCTCTTTTTTTTATCTGATCTTCTTCATCCAGTCTGTATCGCTTTCAAAAGCAAACTCATACGGATCAAGCTCCAGTACGGCACAGATACGAAGTCCCAACACCATACTGGAATTGGAGAGTTTCCGCTCACCGTATTCAAATTTCTGATACTGTTGAATCTGTATGCCTGCATTCAGGGCGACTTCTGTCTGTGACATTCCCAGCTCTTTTCGTCTTGCTTTCAGAATCCTTGCTTCTCTTTCCATAACACTTTATGAACACTCTGAAAACAGAAAATGCGGCTTTATGCTACCATACAATCGTGAGGTGTGGTATTATCCTGTGTCGGCGATATAAGAAATCACTCAAAGTGCGGTTTAATGAACATGGATCACATCATTCGAAATTGAATCAAAAAATCCGAATATTCAATATTTTCTATTGAATTTCCAATCAAGAGGTGGTATAATATAGTCAAGAGGTGTTTTTCATGCTTATTGAATTCAAATTCAGCAATTATCGTTCCTTTCGTGATGAAGCGGTACTCTCTATGGAGGCTACCGGATCAAGTACATTCAAAGATAGTCTTTTGAATTATGGCAATCTGCGTTTGTTGTCCGGAGTTGCTATTTATGGAAAAAATGGCGGCGGTAAAAGCAGAAGTACCTCTTTCGCCCTTTCTGCTTAATGATTACTCAAAGAATGAACCGACATCATTTGAGTTCACCTATGTTTGAGGTGTAAATAGATGTCCATATCATGCAGGAATACTTTAGAGTAAATCTGCAAATACTAAAACAGAGGTGATGTATTATGTTGAACGTGTTTTTTGGCGACATGCCAGATGCAATTTATAATACGAATATTTACTTTAATAACACATATAAAGACAACTGGATCACAAATCCCCTGTCACGAGAAATCATTAAGGCGGTCGATCAATCTGAAGTCATCGACGAGAGAACAGTTTTCAGCCCGATATTTGGAAATATGAGTCCGAAAAAGCTGTCTGGAGGTGTCAAGACGCTTTTGCTGATTGCTTACGATCATTCAAAAGTGTTCAATGCGTCAACCTGTGGCGATAACTGTGCAGAATGGATTCTGAAAATTGCCGAGAAAAGAAAGATTGTCATCAACCTGCGGCATCTTATGGACTTCGGCGAGGGCGAATTTAAAATCAGAGTGCTTAATACCGGCAAAATCGTAAGGAATATGGGAGATCTTGTTTCCGAAGCCGGAGAATTTGTGTGAGGTAGCTATGACAGGAACATATCATGTTGAAGTAAAAAACAGAGACGCTGTTTTCAAGTTTGATCTGCATAGGAATATCACGATCGTCCGTGGAGACAGTGGGACCGGAAAGACAACTCTGTATGATATGATCGCAGACTATACCAGACTCCATGAAGCGAGCGGTGTCAATATATCCTGTGACAAGCCATGTGCTGCGCTGATAGACCTTGACTGGAAACATCAGCTTGTTGACATCCATGACAGCATCGTGTTCATAGATGAAGGTGCAGAATTTCTGAAAACAAAGGAATTTGCACATACGATCAAAGCCACGGATAACTACTATGTGATTTTCAACAGAGAAAGCCTGCATGAACTTCCGTACAGTGTTGAGGAGATCTATGAGATCAAGGCAAAGCAGTACATCGATTGCACCGGTGACGGCGACGTCGCGGCGGCGGCAGGGGCGCCCTTCCACAAGGGCAACGAGACGGGCGACGGCAAGGGCGGCGTGAAGATTATGACGTGTCAGCTTTTCGATGGTCAGTACGCCAGCTCGTTAGCGTTGGAGGCACGTGCAATGAAGTATGCCGCCGACAATGGAGCCGTCATTTTGCAGTGTTCGTGGGGCTACAACTCCGCTAAGGCAAACCTTATAATGGGCTACACGCCCGGTCCTGCTACCGAGCAGGAGTGGGCTATGACCTACCCATTGGAGAAGGAGGCGTTAGACTACTTTATACACAACGCAGGCTCGGCAAATGGCGTCATCGACGGCGGTCTCGCCATCTTTGCCTCGGGTAATGAGTATGCAGCACAATCATCCTTCCCTGCCGCCTACTCGAAGTGCATCTCGGTAGCAGCACTCGCAGCCGACTACACCCCCGCGTCGTACACCAACTACGGCGAGGAGGTAGCACTATCGGCGCCAGGTGGCGATATGGAGTACTACGGCACTCTGGGCGAGGCGGACGAGGCGTGGGACGAAAATGGCGTTCTATGCCAGCAGGGAAGCATCTTCTCGACACTCGTTCTGGACGGTGTGGCAGGGTATGGCTACTACGAGGGTACCTCGATGGCGTGTCCCCACGTCTCGGGCGTGGCAGCCCTCGGCCTGTCGTATGCCAAAAGGCTTAAGCGTCACTTCACGGCCGAGGAGTTCCGCGACCTTATGGCCAGCACAGCGCGCGACATCGACCACTACTTCGGTCTGACTTTTGAAGAAATGTTCGGCGGCGGCAAGGGCCCGCTGATTCTGGAAGATCC